>WRAW01000018.1 GCA_009780015.1 Defluviitaleaceae bacterium
GACCAAGGTGTGCTTTCAGAACGACCCCTTATGTGAGGATTAAACATTTTCCCTCTGAGGGGTGAATCACCCCGATACGCACCTTGAAAAACACCGCTCCGCAAGGACGGTCATAAACGACCCCCGGGTACGTTACCGCGAAACGCTGCGCGCGAGGATCGCCTTGATGGATTTATTCCATATAAGAGCAGGAGCGCCCGCGCTTTAATCCCAATCCGGCTGTCCGTTTAGGGCAGCCGCGATATGGGCTTAAAGTCCGGCAGACATAAAGCGTAAAGCGATAATGATACTTCCCTGAACCTGACTGTAAAGGGCCCGCGACGTAGGAGCAAGCGGGGGATGTCCCTCTGCGTTTGAAATAGAATGCAGCCGGACTCCATGCTAGGCGTAATGCCAAGGCTCGGTGACGTCAAAAATGTAACAAAACTGTTTACAACAATCCAATAACCGGAAGCGCCATCTTCGGTTAGCGGTTGGAATATAGCAGACAAAGGCGCGGTTACGTTCCTTTGTCTGCCCCATCGAGCCGCTAACAGTCAATTAATACCACACAGGAGGGGGTTATTGTTATCGGTTATGACACAAAGAACCACGCAAATGAAGTCCTTTATGAAATTCCGGATAGCCAAAGATGTGCCGTAACAGGCAATAACGGCTCGTTCCTGTTTGCCGCATACGGCTGCGCTTTACTGGAACGCCGAACAGACAGCGGCTTGTATGTCTATACCGCTATAAATCTTTCAACCCGAAGGGCTGTGATACTCAGCCGCCGTAAGCGGCAGCTTGCCGAACCTGATTTTGAGGATATGGCGGCGAAAATTTAAGAATCGGAGATCAGCGGTGAGAGCCGGTTTTCTATTGAGAGGGTACCGGAGGAAAAAAAGTGAAGGCGACTTCTTAGTAATTAAGAATGCCGTTAACTTAACAATCACCGATATGGCTGAATATATTCATGAGATTGACAGATGTTTGAGCGCTGTCGCAAGCGGCGACTTAACTTCCTCGATATCTATGGATTTTGTTGGAGAATTTAATAATATTAAGCTGTCCATTAACCATATTGTAAAAACATTGAATAACACTATGTCTGAAATTTCCGTGGCCGCGGCCCAGGTGTTGAATGGCGCTCAACATATTACTTCCAGCGCGATGTATTTGGCCAACGGGGCTACGACGCAGGCAAGTTCCGTCGAGGAGTTGAGCGCATCTGTTGATTTGATTAGCCGGCAGACACAAAGTAATGCTGAAAGCGCCGACAATGCCAGTGACATTTCCCGTGGGTCCGCCAATAGCGCGCAGGAAGGCAACGATGCCATGAAACAAATGCTTGAAGCAATGATTGGTATTAAAGAGGTATCCGGCAGCATCACCAAAATCATCAAAGTAATCCAAGATATAGCGTTCCAGACGAATCTGCTTGCGCTGAACGCGGCGGTAGAAGCGGCCCGGGCCGGCGAACACGGCAAGGGATTCGCCGTAGTGGCCGAAGAAGTACGCTCTCTTGCTACAAGGAGCCAAACCGCCGCTACCGAAACTACAGAGATGATTGAAAACTCCGTTGCCAGAGTGGAGACTGGTTCCGACATCGCTCAATCTACAGCGAAGTCGCTGGATATTATCGTGGAAAACGCGAACAAAGTACGGGATATTATCGGCGATATCTCCGGCGCTTCCCAAAACCAGACGCAAGCAATCCAACAAGTCAGCATCGGTCTCTCACAAATATCCGGTGTTGTACAAAGTAATGCCGCTGTTTCAGAGGAATCCGCCGCTTCCGCCCAAGAACTTAACTCTCAGGCTGAAACGCTAAAACAGCTTGTTTCTTACTTCAAGCTCTGATACTTCCGCGAATGGATAAAGAGCCGCGCTATCCTTTGGTATCGCTTTTGTTATGCATATATAAACAGAATAAGCCCCATCACTTCAAGTTTGAGGTGACGGGGTTTGGGCTACCGGTACGGACAAGCATAACGATAGAAGTTATCGCGGTACGCATCAAAAAGAGCTTATTGCTGCTGATCGTTGTGGCAGAGATTTTTGAGCGGTGTATGAGCGAACAACACAAACAGTACAAAGCCGACGGCAATCCATATGCAACCGACCATGATCGCTATAGGCGACATGCGCGACATCATTATCAGTGCCAGTAAAACCGCCACAATAGGGGTAACGGGGTATAGCGGGGTTCTGTAAAGGGATGTGACGTCCTTACGGTTTATACGCAAGGCGTATACGCACAAGCAAGCGACTATCCAGCTAAACGCCGTAACAAAGGCGACCATTTGCAGGATAATCAGCGCAAGACCGGTAGAGGCTAAGAGCAGCATACCGATGCTGGTGGTAAATAGAGCAATCCTTGGTGTGCCGTTGCGCTCATTTTTTTTGGACAAGATGTGGGGGAGCGAACCTTCCCTGCCCATTGAAGCAAGCATGTGTGAACCGGCCATCATCAAGCCGTTGAGGGTGGTAGCGGAGGCAAATATTCCGCCAAAGGCAATTATAATGGCGCCGTATCTTGTAAAGGTTGCCGCTGCCGCCGCTAACGGCGCGTTTTCGACAGCAAGCTGGGTGTATGGCATCAGGCCGTTCATTACTACAACAACAACAGCGAACAAAACGCTGCAAAAAGCCACCGAAAGCAACATGCTTCTGGGGACGTCACGTGCCGGGTCGCGAAATTCGCTCGACATGTTCGGTATTGCGGACCATCCGCCAAAAGCCGCCCATCCAATTGCGCCGGCCGCTACGACTGCGGAAAACCCGTATGGCGCAAATGGTGTGAGTAGGACCGGATCGACGTTTACTCCACCCAAGACAATAAAAAGCGTAAGAGCTCCGACAACGATGAATGTGGAAACGCTTTGAATCAGTCTGCCAAACTTGGAGTCGATGATATTACTAATTGCGAAGAAAACAATAATAAGCATCGCAAAAATGTTATCTGGAATTGGATTAATAACGCCGACCAGTTCAAGCGTCCAATTGATATAGAACGCGCAGGTGAGCGCCACAACGGCCGACCCCAGACCCTGCCCCCCGTAAAACGCCCATCCCGTGACAAACGAAATTATTATGCCCGGCCGGCCCTTGATTGTCTCCTTGGGGTAAATGTACGCGCCGCCCGAGCGCGGGAAGGCGGAGCTAAGCTCGCAGTAGCACACTGCAATAATCATTGTGACAAACGCGGCCAGTACAAACGAAAGCGCGGCGGCAGGGCCGGCAATGCCGGACATATAACCGCTTGCGACAAATATAGTAGCGCCAATCATAACGCCCGCGCCCAGAGCCCAGCCGTCGAACACGGTAAGTTTTCTATCAATAGGTTTTTTTATCAATACCTATCTTCCTTTCTGTATATAGTATACAATATTTAGGTACATAAAATCATGGTCGGAACCAACCGAAGATCAGCCCCGGCCATGATAACCAATTTTGAGGAAACCTAAAGTAACGAAGTGTTACTGCTGATTGGCCAGTGTATCCAATACGCGAGCCATCAATGTTTTCGGGTGCAGCACCGGTACGCCCAGCATGTCTGAGGCTGTGTCGCGTATTTGTGCGGTATAGCCGATGCAGTCAAGCAATAAAAGGCCGATATCCTTCATATTCGCGGTGGCGTCCCGTAGGTCGTCCTCTGTACCGGGGGGGCGCATACAACCGTATACAACATCGAGGCCGTGATTCCGCCAGCCGTTGAGCATGTCTTCGGCGTATTCCTCCATCGGAAACAACGCGCCGATTTTGACGCCCGACGCGATCACAGGAACGATGCTGTGCATCAGCTCGTAAGGCACAAGCAGCGGTACGGGGCACTCTAAAGCTTGAAATTTGCCGGTACACATCAATATTACCGCCTGCGAGTCTTCCCCGGCTCTTTTAATGACGTCGCGCAGATATGGCAGCACCAGCTTCGTGGACAACGTGGCCATCGTGCCGTCCCTAAGCCGCGTTACGGTAGTTTCTTCATCACCCTGCGGTGCGAGGGAGGACAATGCGTCCTCGACGCTGAAAGCATCAAGCGAGCCCATTTGCGTAACCTCGTAGCGATCCCCTAGCAGGCCGATCATATCGGGGGAGAGGTCTGTACGCGGCGCATGGCCGACTGTCACCATACATACTTTCATAATTGAGACCATTCCTTTCTAGTCCATAACTAAATTAGGCAACCACAAGGAAAGTTCAGGGACAAGCACAATAATAACAAGCGCGACCAGCAACGCTAAGACAAACGGCATAGCTTCCTTTCCAACTTTAAGAAGCGATGCCCCAGAAACGCCGGATGCTATAAATATACTGACCGCTACCGGCGGCGTTACGAATCCTATGGCCAGATTAACGGTCATAATAACGCCAAGGTGTGTCAGATCAACACCCAAGGGAATGAGTATCGACGCAAAAAGCGGCGCGAGAATTAAAATCGCGGCGGCAGTGTCCATGAACAGACCCATAATCAGCAGGAATATGTTGAGTATCAGCATAACGACAAGTACTTCGGTGGAAATACTGGCTATAGCGGCGCTTATTTGCTGCGGGATTTGCAACAGAGCCAAAATTGTACCAAGCGCTATAGCCGTGGCGAAAGTTATAATAACCGCGCCGACAAGCTTGCCGTTTTCAACAAAAGCGTGTATCAGCTTTTCCAAAGTGAGCTCTTTATACAGAAATTTGCCGACTACGAGGCCGTATACCACGCCCATAACCGCAGCTTCGGTCGGGGTGAAGATGCCGCCGTAGATGCCGCCGAGGATTATGACCGGCGCAAACAAGGCCCACTTTGCATCCCAAAAGGCGGCGCCGAGCCTCCTCCAACTGAATTCTTCGCCGGTACCGTGGTATCCACGTTTGCCGCTTATTATGCGCGAAGTGATAGCCAACAAAGCCGCAACCAAGAGCCCCGGCAGTACGCCTGCTAAAAACAGCCGGCTGATAGAAGCGTTTGTGGCAAGGCCGAACAATACGAACGGAATGCTCGGCGGAAGGATAACGCCAAGCCCCCCGGACACCGCGGTAAGTCCTGCGGCATATTCCCTCGAGTAGTTTTCCTTGACCATTGAAGGGATCATGATCGTTCCTACGGCGGCTACCGTAGCGGGGGCGGAGCCGGATATAGCGCCGAAAAGCAGGCAGGTAAGGACGGTAACGGTTGCAAGGCCGCCCGTGCGGTTGCCGACAAAAGCCTTAGCAAAGGCCACCAGGCGTCTGGATAACCCGCCTGATTCCATGACAAAGCCCGCCAGCATAAAGAACGGCACGGCCAATAGCGGGAAGCTTGACAGGTTGTTTATCATTGCCTGACCAAGAAACGCCATTGGAACAATAGGATTAATAGTCAGTGTGATGATGATAGCTAAACCGATTGATACGCCAATCGGCACACTCAGGAACATAAATAAAAAGAACAGTGATAGCAGAATAACAGCGTCCATCGCATCACCCCTTTTCCTTTTGAATAAGCTTGGCTTCCTTATACTCACGCACAGAGCGCGCCGAATCCTGGACGAGTCGGAATGCGGTAAGCATGAACGCGATTATGACGACCATGTAGATAATCCACCGAGGCATACCGAGCACGGGGGTATTTTGTCCCCTGTAATATATTTCGGCTGTAAGCAATGCGAGCTGGTTGAGCACGAATATTGTAAACACAAGGAAACAGGCATTGGATATGATTTGAAAAATCGCTTTCATGTGTGGTTTCATGAAGTTTGTCAGGATGTCGATGCGCAAATGAGCGCGCCGTAAAACCGCGTAGGATGTGCCGAAATAGCATAGCCACACCAGCAAAAATATCGCAATTTCCTCTGTCCAGGCAAGAGGAAGGTGGAGGAAGTACCTAAATACAACTTGCGCGAAAAGACAGACGGTAATGACAGTTGTAATAGCAACAATGAAGCATTTTTCAATGTTTTCATCAAGCCATCGCAAAATGTTCATAAGAGCTTCCTTTCCTATTGGTTTTAGAATCAATTCATTTGAGAAGCTGTTCTCAGAGATCGAAACACAGTCCAGGCAGATGTTTCTTACTTATGAGAACAGCTTCGCAGTTGATGTTTACCAATGAATCCGAACTTTTGCCGTCGGATTATCTGACGCCTGCCTCTGCCGCGATTGTGTCAAAGTATTCCTGACCGCTTTGCGCTGCGGCCAGCTCCCAAGCGGACTGGGAAAGATCACGAAATGCCATCATTTGTTCATGCGTTAAATGATTGATCTGTATAAGGCCGCTTTCCTCAATGTACTGCAACGCCGCAACACTGTCACGGTAGGCAATTTCGCGCTGATACGCCTCGGCTATGGCGGCGGCTTCGTCAATAGCCACCCTCCAATGTTCAGGCAGGCTGTGGTAGTATGCCGCGCTCATATGAACGCCTAAGAAGCCGTAAACATGGCTCGTCATAGAAAGATAATTCTGCATCTCGTGCATATTGGCATCCCAAATTGTTGAAATGGAATTCTCTTGGCCGTCCACTGTACCCTGCTGCAATGCGGTCATTACTTCGCCGAAAGCCATTACGGTAGGCAGCGCGCCAAAGCTCGAAAACGCTTCCATGTGAATGTTGTTTGCCAGTGTGCGGATATTCAGGCCCTGAATGTCCCCCGGGGTATAAATCGGGTTTCTGGAGTTTGTGACATGGCGGAATCCGTGGTCAAATACGGCGATCAGGCGGATGCCGGATTCTTCCTCATAGCGTTGCCGCATCATATCGCCGACTTCACCGTCCAACACACTAAATGCAGTTTCACGATCCAAAAACAGGTATGGCGCATCAAGCGGGATAAAGGCGCTGGAAAATTCTGGGACATTGCTCAAGGTAATATCGCAGAAATGGATGATCTCATTGAGCAGTCCATTGATTTGCTGATCAGGTATCGTACCCAGCACACCGTTGAGGAAAATCTGTACTTCGACCTCGTCGCCGATGCGTTCGTGAATCTCCTCAGCGAATCTCATCGCGCCTAATGAGGCAGGATGGGTTTCGCTTCCCATACCGGCAAACCTCCAAATCGTTAAGTCTCCGTCGCTTCCTCCCTGCGCTTGGGTTCCGCCGCCGCCGGCACAACCGGTAAGTATGGCAATAATCAGAAAAGTAGTCAATAATATCGATGTAGTCTTTTTCATCAGATACTTTCACCCTTTCTATTGTCTTATGAGGATATTCTTATACTTGTTTAGTGTTTATGCGGCATTTGATAAACACGCTACTCTTTGAAAACCGTGATCGCAACATCAGGGCAAGTCAAACGGCAGATACCACAGCCGATGCATGTGCCTTCACCGGCAAAGACCACATATTCGTAGCCGCCGGCATTTGTGCGTCCTGAAAGAGCCATACATTTCTTAGGGCATTTACTCATGCATAGCAGGCATCCCTTGCAGAACTTAGGGTCAATAACCACGTGTGACATAAATCCTACCTCCAATATGGATTGATTATCAAACCAAGTTGTAGCCGGCTTCCAGCGCCATCGTATTCTTCAAGGTCGTTTCTTCATTGAATTTCTTGGCTATACTCTCCTTAATTATCGATAAGGGAAGGCTTGCGCTGTGCTTGGCGTAAGCGCCGAGCATAACAATGTTCGCAAAGCGCACGTTCCCGATTTCCAGTGCGGTGTCGGTGGCGGGAACCTTGACGACTGTGGCGTTGGAAAGCGCATCTTCATGCTCCGGCGTCAGTTCAACCAGGCTTGTGTTAATAAAAACGAGCTTGGTATTTCGCATGTTTGGCGCAAAGCGGTTGAGCGAGTGCTGGTTCATGATAATCGCGATGGACGGACGGGTAAAGATGGGGCTTAATATTTTTTCATCCGACATAACTACCTGGCAATTACATGTGCCGCCGCGCATTTCCGGGCCGTAGGAGGGGAGCCATGAAGCGTTCAGGCCGTTTTCGATGACGACATCCGCAAACAATTTTCCCAATGATAGGATACCTTGGCCGCCAAATCCTGCAAAGAGTACTTTTTCTTTTATACCCATATGGTTGCTCCTTTCATATTTTCCTAATATTCCTTGACGGCTTCGATGCCATCCAACGCACGGATTCCGCCCGCGGCCAATGCCTCCATCTCAAATTCGCCGGGGTAGTGGAGCACCGGGCAAATGAATGAAAGTCTGCGCTCAATGGCGCTGTACATATAGTTGCTGTTTGCGATAGCTCCGGTGATGCCGATTGCGGCGACATCCCAATCAAGGATGGTGCAATAGGCTGCGATTTCGCGTGCGATATAGTGAGCCATCCCGTCGTATATGTCGCGTGCAAGCTCATCTCCGTCATGCATACGGCGTTCCATCTCCATCATGTCGTTGATGCCTGTGTACGAGACAACCCCCGATTTTTTGGAGAACGATTTTTTCCAGTCTGCGGCGGAAGTTTGCTCATCGGCCGCAAGGGTCTCGATGAGGCTCAGTGCAGGCAAGCGCCCGCAGCGCTCGGGTGAGAACGGCCCGTCTCCGCCGGAGCCGTAGTTATTGTCCACGCAGCGCCCGCGCTTATGTGCCGTCACCGAAATACCGCTGCCCAGGTGCGCCGTGACGATGTTGATATCGGTAAGGCGTTGTCCCAGTTTGTCGGCTATGAATTTGGCTATCGCCTTTTCGTTGAGCGCGTGGAATGCGCTGCGGCGGCTGATTGGCGGCAGGCCGGACATGCGCGCAAGTTCATCAAACTCGTCGACGAGCGGCGGGTCTACAACAAAGCTGGGCAGGTTGTTGGGAAGGGCGAATTTTTGCGCAAGCTGGCAGCCAAGGTTGCAGGGGTGCTCTGCGTACTTGCTTGTGCTGCAGTCTGTCAGCATCGCTTCATTTATCGAGTAGACACCGCCTTCCACCGTACGCAGCGCGCCGCCAAGGCCGACAACTGCGTCAATCTTCGCGGTGTCAATCCCCGCTTTATCCAGTTCTTCTTTGATTAGCCCGTAGCGGAAGTCCAGTTGGTTCTGAACGCCATCGAAGGTTTCAAGCAGTTCATTTGAATGTTTAACATTGGTAATAAATTCCTTTTGATCGTCGCAAAACACCGCAATACGCGTAGAGGTGGATCCTGGATTGATACAGAGCAGACGTTTAGACATTGGCTTCTCTCCTTAATCAGTAGCAGACCGGCGGGCGCAGATTGGTGTGCGCCGTATAGGCGGCTAGTCCGAGATGATCGAGGTAGTCGAGCCGCGGCGTTTGTATCGGCGCAATTTTGCCGACCCGTCCGCGCAGCGCGTCCAAGATATGCGGGCTGAGTGCGCCTTCTCCAATTACGAGAATAGCGTCCACATCGCCTTTAAGCGCCATCGCGCACATGCCGATCCACTTGGCGGTCTGGTAGGCCAGAAGCTGCGCGGCGGTTGCTGCCTGATCGTTCCCGCATTCAATCAGTCTTGTTAACTCTTCGGATGTTTTCGCGCCTGCATAGCCCCAAATACCTCCATCTTCGGTCAACTGCGCGCGGCATTTCTCAAGGTCTTTGCCAAGGTCGAAAAAGTGAGCGGTTAGCTGCGCTACGGGAACGTCGCCGGCGCTGGTGAAGCCCATAGGGCCTTCACCGCCAAGCACGTCGTTTACTTCGATGCAAATGCCGCTCAAGTGTGCGCCGACCGATGTTTCCCTGTCGATTTTGCAAACGATCACATTGCGCTCCTCGGCGGGAACTCCCGCTTCTCTGGCTGTGCAGGCCAGCGCCGCACGGTGCTCAAAGGCATAGTAACGGCTGCGTTTAGGTACATTGCTCAGGCTACTCATGCGATTGAGGGGCAACAGTTCGTCACTTGAAATCGGATCGATCATTAGTGCTTCAGCGCCGCATTTTCGCGCAATCGCTTCCGCAACCGCCATCACCAAGTTGTACAGGTGATCGCCATGAGTCTGTTCTTTCGCGTCGGACAAAGCGTTGGCGCAGATAGGGTAAACGCCTGGGGGGGTTGGCCGCAGCAGCCCGCCGGGACAAATGACGCGCTCGACTTTATCGGCTTTAAGCGCCTCCAGCACTTTGTCCGCAAGATCATCGAGCTTTGAGTAGTCCGGGTTTTCGATTTCGGCGCACATCACACGTTTGTACCCGTCATAGACAGCCGCCGTCAGCGCCTGTGCCTGCGGGGTTTGCGCGGGGTATAATGCGATATTCATATGTTCCATCCTAACCGATCTGCCGGCTTATCAGGCTTGCCAGCACGATCGAGTAATACTTTGTGGCGTTGTCGTCACCGCGCGAGGTTAGTACAAGGGGCGCCTTGGCGCCCATGCCGACGCCGGCGACGCGTATGTTGTCCGTCAAGTACATAAGACCCTTGATAAGAATGTTGCCGGCTTCAAGGTCCGGGGCAATAAGTATGTCGGCATCGCCGTGTATCTTTCCGCCGAATCTCTTGATCTCGCTTGAATGCGCATCAATGGCGATGTCCATCGAAATCGGGCCGTCCACGATCGCACCGCCCGGAATCTGGCCGCGCTCAGCCATTCTGGAAAGTATCGCGGCTTCGGCGGTTATCGGCATTGCTTCGGGCTGCACTTTCTCGTGGGCGCACAACAATGCCGCCTTTGGTTCCTCAATCCCGATGGCCTTGGCAACCTCGGCGCAACTGGTGATAATATCGGCCTTCTCCTTAATGCCGGGAGCGATGTTGGTACCGACATCCGCCAACACGATCAGTCTATGCTTTGCCCGGCACTCAAGCAGAGCCACCGAACACATGCGCCGGTCGGTTTTGATGCCGGTTTCGCTGTTCATAACGGCTCGCAAAAAATCGCTGGTCTCGACAAGCCCCTTCATTAGCAGGCTGGCTCTGCCCTCCCTGACCAGCGCGACCGCGCGCGCGGTGGCTGCACGCACGTCCGGCACATCTTCGATGGTATAATCGTCCTTTGAGATACCGTTTTTTGCGAAAATCTCGGAAATTTTTGAAGCGTCGCCAACCAGAATGGCGTTGATAATGCCCCTTTTATGGGCAATTTCAACAGCAAGAAGCGCTTCTTCGCTGTCGGCGCCGGCCAGCGCAAGGGTCTGTTTTTCGCCCTGTAACGCCAACGCCTCTAGCTGGTCAAATGACTTGATTTTTTCAAGCAAGACATATTCTCCCCTTATTGCAGCGTCAATTTTTCCTTAATTTTCGGATTGGCGATGACCCCGGGCCATTTACCGCTGAGCACATCGACCACGCCCTGCGACACCAGTGTGCGCAAACGCTCTATCGATTCGTTTGTCGCTGCGGCTATGTGTCCGCTTGTGATTACGTTTTCCAGCGTAAAAATCGGATCCTCCGGGTTGGGTGGTTCAGCTTCCAGCACATCGATACCGGCCGCCGCGATCTTGCCTTCTTTCAGAGCGGTATACAGCGCCTTCTGATCCACGACCGCGCCGCGCCCGGTATTGATAAGAATGGCGTCATTTTTCATTTGATCGAACTGCTTGTCGCCGAACATATGCCGGGTTTGCGGAGTTAGGGGAACGTGCAGCGAAATATAGTCGGACGTCTCAATGATCTCCTGAAGTTCCACCGCGCGTACGCCAAGTTCCTTGCAGTGTTCGAGGTTGATATACGGGTCGTACGCGATAACCTCGATGCCGAACGGCCTAACAAGCGGAACAAGAGTACGGCCGATAGCTCCGAAACCGACGATGCCCAAAGTTTTGCCGCGGTGACTGCGCGCACCCGCGCACGCTTTTATAGAACCTTTCCAGTCGCCGCTCTTGACGACCTTGTCGGCCTGGATCAAGCGGCGCTCGCAGGCAAGCATCAGAGTAACCGCAAGCGCAGCTACCTCTTCCTGACAATAGACAGGTACATATGTCACTACAACGCCATTTTCGGTGGCAGCCTCAAGGTCGATGTTATCGATCCCGCCGCCGTAGCGTCCGATGACCTTGCAGTTTTTAAGGCGTGCAAACGCTTCACGGTCAAGCTTGGCTCCAACCGTCATGACGGCGTCGGCGTCCCCGGCTACGCGCTCAAGGCGCTCAAGACGTTCAGCGTCGTTGGGAGTAAGGCAGTTGTGCTGTTCAAGCGTCATGTCAAGCTGGCCAAGTACTTTCCGCTCTACATCAGTGATTGGCAGGATATCGTCAACCATTACAATTTTATATGCCATTGATTTGCCTCCTTTATCGATCTTTGAACACGCCCAAGCTATAGAACGGCAAAACCTCTTCCTTGATATGCGCGTACGCGTCTACAGGGTTGTAACCCCAGCCAATTGGACACGGACTGATGATCTCGACCATCGAAAAGCCCTTCTTCTCTTGTTGATTAACAAACGCCTTTTTGATCGCATTTTTCGCGTCGTTGATATGTTTTGGGGTATCGATTGTTACGCGTTCCACATAGCATACGCCGTCAAGCTGCGCAAGCATTTCCGACATGCGTATGGGTCTGCCGTGGTAGTCGGCGTCACGCCCGTCCACACATGTAGACGATTTTTGACCGATAAGCGTCGTAGGAGCCATTTGTCCGCCTGTCATGCCGTAAGTGCCGTTGTTGACAAAGAATGTCGTAAGGTTTTCACCCCGCGAAGCCGCGTGTACTATCTCGGTGGTGCCTATAGCGGCAAGGTCGCCGTCCCCTTGGTATGTAAAGACGATTTTTTCGGGGCGTACTCGCTTTATGCCTGTTGCTACGGCCGGCGCCCTGCCGTGCAGCGGGAAGGCAAAGTCAATGTTGAATAAATCGTAGAGCATCGCGCCGCAGCCGACATACGCTACGCCTATTGTATCCCCGGTGATTTCCATTTCGTCTAATGTCTCGGCTAACAGACGATGTACGATGCCGTGTCCGCAGCCGGGACAATAGGTGAATACCTTATCGTTTAAACTAGAAGGTCTTCCATAAACCTTGCTGCTCATTCAAAGCCCCCCATTCGCTATCATTACCATTCAAAATGCATTTAATTTTGCTAAATACTTCGTCAATGTCGATAAAGCAGCCCCCCATGCGTCCGTGGTAGTATACCGGAAGCTTACCCTGCGTAAAGAAGCGGACATCACGCGTCAGCATCCCGGTGTTATGTTCGAGCACAACAATGGCTTTGGCGCTCTTAACGGCTTCAAGGAGGGCGTTCGCAGGGAACGGCCAGATTGTGATTGGGCGGAACAGACCGAGCTTTATGCCTTGCTCGCGCGCTTCGTACACCATTTCACAAGCCATGCGTGAGGGAGTACCAAAAACTACCACTACAACTTCGGCATCGTCGGTATGCAAGGATTCCCAGCGCTGTTCGCTGTCGGCCATTTTATGGAACTTACGCTGGAGCCGGATATTGTGCGCTTCAAGATCCATGGCGGAGTTTTTTGGCGCAACCTTGCGCGGTTCCCGCCCGTGGCATCCGGTCAGCGCTTCTTCGCTTTCCGGCAGCGAGGCCGGGTCAATTTCCGGGCCAAATTCGATAAGTTCTATCATTTGTGCGAGTGTGCCGTCGGCTAATACAATCGTCGGGTTGCGGTACTTTTCGGCCAGATCGAAAGCCAGAGCGGTCAGGTCGGCCGCTTCCTGCACAGAGTTCGGCGCAAGCACTATAACGTTATAGTCGCCGTTGCCTCCGCCTTTGGACTGATTGTAACCCCCCTGTGTGGACAGAATGTTGCCGAGGCCGGGGCCGCCGCGCATTACGTCCACAATAACTCCCGGAAGCTCCATGTACGACATGTGCGAAATACATTCCTGCTTGAGAGCCATCGCGGTTCCGGCTGAGGATGTCATCGTGCGAAAACCGGCCACCGAGCTGCCAAACACCGCATTAATAGCGGTAATCTCGCTTTCGGTCTGAATAAAGACTCTCCCGAGCCGCTGCATGTGCTTGGCCATGTACTCCGTCAGCTCGTTTTGCGGTGTAATCGGGTAACCGTAATACGCCATGCAACCGGCACGTATTGCGGCCTCCGCGATTGCCTCATTGCCCTTGGTAAATTGCTTTGTACTCAACTTCTCGTACCTCCTTCATTAATATATAATGCCAGTCCGCTACGAAAAGACAACTTTGCAATACAGATCGCATTTGCGAACCGGAAAGAGAAACAAGATTACAATAATTGATTTTGTATGTTGAATATTATATATTGTATACAATATATAGTCAAAAAATTGTCTTCCTAAGCATATGTAAATGATAATGGAAACCAAACATCTACATTGAATCTATGCATAATGGAAGAACAGTTTCTGCTATATAGTTGGTGTGAAAACGCGACAGCACTGCGGCCGCTTCTTCGTCATGAGCCAAGATTGCCTTAATAATGTCCATGTGCTGCATACCACAAATGCGTACGCTGTTCGGCATTTTGCCTATCGCTATGCGCATACGGTACATTCGGTCGCGTAAAGACCGCGAAATGGCGGTGATCTGTTTGTTGCAGGCAATTTCTATTATTTTATCGTGGAAGCTTACGTCCGCAAGATAAAACTCATATGCTTCCCCCTCGTTACAAACCAGCGTAGAAACACTTGAAATACACTCGTGTATTTGGAGGAGCTGCTGCTCTTGTTCAGGCGTGATGAACCGCGCGGCCAGTCTAGCGGCTTCTCCTTCAAGAGCGCCACGAACTATCAGTATCTCTCTTACGTCCTGCACGTCGAACTGGTTCACAATAAAACTGGAATTAGGGGTAAGCTGCACATAGCCCTCACTGTGCAGAATACGCAACGCCTCACGCACCGGCGTACGACTGACGCCCAACGCTTTCGACAGTTTTGTCTCGGTTACTTTTTCGCCGGCTTTGAGGTTATTGTTGTTGATGGCGTTCTTTATAGACTCATATACACGGTTACTTAATAAGTTGTAGTCGTCAATTTTTTCAAGAGTCATGGAAGCAGTCAACTTTCACAATAAGGTTGTAGAGGAAATATGGATAACGCAAAGAATGTGAAGGTTACCGCTTCCCCTTAAAATCTAGTATACCAATCATTTTCGAGAAAGTCAATAGGGTTTCGTAAAATTGTATACAATATACTAATATGTAGAGCGTGGAATGTTCAACCTTAACAATGCAAATATAGTTATATCCTTTTTTATGCTATTAAGGGGCTTGAGAAAAATAGCATGGCTGTCGGCTAATTCACGGCATAAATAAGGCGTTTCAGCGATGTGCGAAAGAGAGGGCAAACCTAAACTCACGCAAGTAGAGGGTGTGTCGAATGACATCTCCTCTGGTTTAAAGGTTTGTAACCAAATTCAATATAATACATACAATAGACTAGTATTATGTACATGCTAAAATAAATCAAGGAGGGAAGGAAATGTCGTTTAATTGGGATTGGGACAGAGAAGTTGCCTCCTGGAGTGAGCGAAGAAATTCAGAAACCTGTAATAAGCGCAGTGCGATGACTGACAGAGGAGAGATTGCATTGTCAAGTAAGTATAGACATAACAAGTGTGATGAAAACAAAGCTTGCTATGATATCAAAGCTTGCGATAGGAATGTTCGCAGATCGTTTGAGATTTCTTTGCCAATTACCATAACACCTTACGCTTTACCTGGCAAACCTGACGCGTGTTGTGGAGGCGGGGCTAAAATCAGGCATGGCCATAAACGGTGTGACGGCAGAAGAAAAAGCCATGAATTTACTATAAGCCAAATTATTAATGTTGAAATCCCAATAGAATTTGGCGCGGAAATTTGCTACGAGGATTACTGCTCGGAAGAACTAGGCAGATGTGGTGACGAATGATTGAATATATTTAAATCAGAATGGAGCGAATTAATATGCCGGTCGGAATTTTTGCTAGGCTTGAAAAACGTACCAATACAGCGGAAGCCTGTTTAGGAACTGCCGTAACTTATACGATAACAATCGAAAATATTACTACACAGCCACTTATGGATATCATGTTCAGAGACGCGATTCCTCAAGGGCTTGGCTTCCAGCAGGGTAGTGTAATAATTGGCGGAATACCGTACGCAAATGCAAACCCATACCAAGGTTTCCCACTGCCCGACATCATGCCCGGAGATATGACAGAGGTTAGATTTACTGCTGAAGCAACCCATGTGCCATCTGACAATCCCGCCATAAACATTGCGAATATTGAGTTCAGAACTTTCACAGACGATGGCGAACCAATTTCCGCAAGAGAAAATTCAAATCCCGTTCCGGTTATAATCAAGGACTGTGGATGTGATGAAGATTCTTGTGAAAAAGCTATATGTAAAATATACACAATTTCTCTGCCGTTTACGGTTAAACCATTCATAAGGAGAAAGACACCCGAGATTATATGCTTTGGTGAAATGACGCTGAGTGAGGGACACGTGCCGTGTCCATACCCACCGCGTAATTTTGAGTATACGCTCACTCAAAGAGTCAGAGTTGAATTGCCGGTTGCCTTTGGTGCGGAGGTTTGTTACGAAGAGCCTTGTGCAGAAGATAACGGCGAATGCGAAGCGCCCTAAAATATCATTGATCCCGCTTGATTAAAGAATTTGGTAGACGCTGAAAAAGGGGAGGTAAAGATAATCCAACACAATCACTGACCTTACGGTTCAATAGTTGTCATAATTGTGTCATTGACAGTAGATATCGCATATGTTATATTAACTGTAAACAGGTTGTTGCATTATACCAAATTAAATAATAAAAACTGAGCAGGCGATAAACTCTTATGAGTTTGTGGGGCTGGGCCGCTATTATGCGGCAGCGGGTTAGCGTAAAGCGTATCTGCGGGACAGTAATGTGTCCCGTAGATACGCTTTTATATGTGTTGAGGGATGTTATTATGCTGTGCAATGCCTAAACAACTTTAACACAGGGGGATAAGTTTATGAAAAAGTCAAATGAACAGATTGCCTTAACCGTGGCTCGTAACAGCATTATTATTAACATAGTTTTATCTGCTTTCAAGCTGTTTGCCGGAATAGTCGCTCAATCAGCCGCAATGATTTCCGACGCGGTACACTCTATAGCTGATTTAATAAGTACGGTAATTGTCATAGTTGGTGTGAAGCTGGCAAACAAGAAGCCTGATAAGGAACATCCTTATGGACATGAACGGTTTGAGTGCGTGGCGACCTTGCTTCTAGGTATGCTTGTACTTGTTGTAGGAATCGGCATTGGCTTGGCCGGTGTGCAAAGGATAATCTCCGGCGATCTTAGCGCGTTAGCTGTGCCGGGTATCCTGGCTCTTGTGGCCGCCATTGTTTCAATTGGAGTTAAAGAAGCCGTATATTGGTATGTACGTGCCGTCGCAAAGAAAATAGATTCAAGCGCGCTCATGGCTGACGCATGGCATAGCCGAGTGGATGGGTTGTCGTCTATCGGCAGCTTTATAGGTATTCTTGGCGCTCGGCTTGGCTTTCCCATACTTGACTCCATTGCGGCGCTTGTAATTTGTGTATTTATAATCAAGACAGCTATCAGCATTATGCTTGGTGCAATTGGACAAATGACGGACAGGGCTTGTGATGATGAAACGGTAAACGAAATGCGCAAGATTATTCTAGCCCAGGATTCGGTGGATGGTATAGACCAGTTAAAGACACGGGTTTTTGGAAACAGGATTTATATTGATGTTGATATCTGCGTTAACTCATCTACTATCTTGAGCGATGCCCACAACACAGCCCAAAAGGTGCATGACGCAATTGAGGAGCAGTTCCCAAAGGTAAAGCATTGTATGGTTCATGTAAACCCTACTATCTGCCCAATCTATGAAAAAAGCAAAAACGGTTTGACAGTTGAATAGGTAAAGTGCTGCCGGTAAAAATTACTTAGGCGCTCAAAACTTTTTTTGCTGATGTCATATTCGATTTTTACAGACATTGGCGTGTATTGTTAGGCTTCTCTTTCCCAACAATAGCGGATTACCCAAGTTAACTTGTTCAAAACACAAAAATATCCGACGGAGCAAACAGCCTGTTGGGTATTTTTGTATTCACTTCGTTACTATGTTAATTTATCTAACAATCTTTCAATGTTCAGTATCGTTTCTTCATTGAAAAAATGCTCAATCTTTTCAACCTGCTCCAGTTCATTCTGAGATTGATTTACATAACATAAAAATTTGTGGAGGGCGTCATGCCTGAATACCAAATACCTTCCAAGTTCTTCCCCTGTGTCCGTAAGCTTGATGTATCCGTATTTTTCAGACGCAACCAATCCCTGTTTTTTTAGATTGCCTACCATCTTTGTTGCGGATGAAGGTTTGACGTTCAGGTTATCGGCAAGCGCTCCAATCCTCACTACTTCACCGCTGGAGTGTATTCTGTAAATCATCTCCAGATAATCCTCCATACATGCTGTGATTGCGTTGTCGTCTAGCAAAGCGTAACCTTTTAAGGTATAAAATTTATTGTTTTCCGACATGTTATACCTCCATCTCAAGAAAAGTTTGATAATTTATTGTATTGTCCGAATTTTCGTATTAAAGTGGTGAAATCGTTATATTATACCACGTGAAACCTCGTTTGGACAACCTTAAAAAAATACTTGCATAACGATTTAAGAGATGATATAATATTTTAGCCTAGGGAAAAATATTTTCTTGAAGCTAAAATAATTCTGGGGGCTTGATTCATGTTAATGTCTATTGTATCAGGGCTTGTTGTGTCGGTGGATGCACTTTTTATCGGGTTTTCACTTGGCTTGCAACAAAGATGCAAGTTTTGGTATATCCACGCTATTCACGCATTTATGTTTGTGCTGTGTATTATCGGTTTTTTTGTCGCCGGGCAAATATACGATCTTATTCCTATCGACCCTGACTATGTTGTAGGCTTTGCGTTTATTGCCCTTGGACTTTGGACTATCTTGCATTATTTTGTATCTAAACGTATAAAAGAACGCAAAGGAACCTCGGAAGAAGTGAGCGTCTCTATAAAATCAATTGCCCTTGTCGGGCTGGTAATGAGTCTCGAGGCAATGTTAATAACTATGGGAATCACTCTTGTTTTCCTTCCACACTCAACTATAATCATCCCCATTATAGTTGCTTTTGCACATTTTGTATACTCTACAGCCACATTTCACCTGGCCAGGACAAAACGAATAAAGCAAATCCCAGAGACTTTGACTCATGTTATTTCCGGGTCTGCTCTTATAATTTATGGACTAC
This sequence comes from Defluviitaleaceae bacterium, assembly GCA_009780015.1. GTDB lineage: Bacteria > Bacillota > Clostridia > Lachnospirales > WRAA01 > WRAA01. The sequence goes on from WRAW01000018.1 coordinate 19,022, forward strand.
TGGCGCTTTTTGTAGAGATAGATGATATATTTCTTTAAAGTATGGAAAACGTTTTCCGCACTCTATCACAGTTAAGGATCGATTAATCATGACCGCCGGCTCAGTCGGTGGTCATGATTCCCGATACTTGCGCCTGTCTTTTAACCTCATTTCATACTTAGTAATTTTCTGGATTTATAAGCCAGGTTTTGAGCGTCTTTTGTTTGTTCTTTAACATGACTAACGCTTTCCCAGCCCGTACTTCCCGCGTGGTTTTCTGCTTCGCCCCTCCGACCCAATCGCAATACCCGCGCTTATATCCGTCTGAAAGGCTCTCCCAAAAGGCTGCCGCTTCACCCTCGTCTTTCAATGCGCTTGTCAATTCATCCGGCACAATAACCGCGCGAGGCTCTGAGTCCGCTGGTTTTTTATTGGCCTGCTCATTGACCCTAAACTGTACGATTTCACGGATTAAGTCAAACGGCAGCGGTTTGTTAAGAGGAAATTGTATCGCGCCCTTGGTTGTCTTATAGCCGGATAATTTATCCTGAAAAGCAATAACGCCTTCCGGCTGGGGGTAAAATCCGATATGTTTTGCAAATCCCGCAAAGTGAACCAGCCATTTACCGTTCAAATCATAAGTAGGCATCCTCATACATATCCGCTCCTCAGCTTGCGGCGCAATCTCTCGGATAATTTTACGGATCGCGGTTAATTTCTCCTGTACATCAGCAGGAAAATTACTGATATAAGCGTCTATTTCATTCATTTTCACACCACCACAATATAGTTGTTTGCATTATAACACAAAACGCCGCAAATTCCTTCATATTTTTTATAAAATGCTAATCAGCCGGTAATCTTTGTACTATAATTTATAAGATTCCCCATTTTGATCCATGCTCCAGCATAACTGCGCGGATGATTTTAAGCGCTTTTTCGTCTATGCCATTCAACATTGACAGTTCACGTTCGCTTATGGTTTGCAAGGCGTTAAGAGTTTTAAAATCCAAGCTCAGTATGGCTGCCCTCGCATCCGGCTCCAAGCGATTTAATAAAGCGTTGATGGGGGCAGGGATATGACGTTTCTTAGGCGGAAATATTTTGTCAAACTCTAAAGCGTCGTCTTGTTTCAAGGTATCATATACAGGGTCAAGGTAGTACTTCCCTTGTATTCCGTCCAAGGAACCATCGTATAACGGATACACCATAAAGGGGTCAAATACTTTGCCGTCGGAGGTTGTTATGCCAAACCTGCTTGCCCGTTGGAAACCCACACGGGTATAATAGTCGGGATGACCAAAGATAATAACGGCACGGTAGCCCATTCGTCTCGCTTCTCCGAAAGTGTGAAGCATAAGCGCTTTGCCGATGCCTCTATGCTGGTAGCTGGGGTGAACGGAAAGAGGGCCAAAGGTTAGCATCGTATGTTCCTTTTGACTTTCATCCACTATTTTGCCGGTGGTATAGATGATATGTCCAACCAGCTTATTGTTTTGTTCGGCTACGTAGTCCAACTCCGGCACAAAGGATGGACATTCGCGCAGTCTGCGTACTAACAAATGCTCGTCACAGATTTGTTGGTCGCTGTACCAAAACAATTTCCAAAATGCCTCGCGGGTTAACTCTTCAACACTATAGTAATCACGAGGGGTTTCCAGTCTAAGACTGATACTCATGGAGCAATCATCCTTTCATTTCATATTTTCGGCAATCGAATGGAACGTCAATAAAGCATTCCGCATTATCAGGTTCTAATATCATACAACTATATCTTGCCATCGTTATTGTAACATGATAAACTCTGTTTAGGAAATTATTTTGCGCGGCGGCTATGGAGTTTGTGAGCAGAGGACAGATGAGGCGGCACCCCATATCGATGTGCCGAACGGCGAAGGTGATCTGGCCGCGACACCGTCATAAAGCTTGATTTCGGGTTTGGCTTGAATGCGTATAAAAACTATGAACACAGGTTCTAAGGAATGGAGTTGGCAAAAGAGTATGGAAAAACTTCTCGACAGCTTTATTAGCTCGATAAAAGAGGAGAATCTCACCGTGCTGTATGCACAGATCAGACAGCACGGCGAGGTTACGGATTCATGGTCGCGTTTTGAGGCCAAGGAAAGCCGGCTAACCGGCTTTCGCGGAGTTTCCCGCTTCGAGTCATACTCCACGGCTAAGAGCTTCTCAGCCGTTGGCGCTGGTATAGCGCTGGACGAAGGTTTGATTCGTATGGACGAAAAGGTGGCCGACAGCTTCCCGGATTGTGTCTACGATGTAACCAACCCTTACGCACTGGATATTACGGTACGGGACATGCTGCTTATGTCGGCCGGCGTAGAGAAACCCATGTTTTTCCGAGACAGCCCTGAACGGGCGACCGTGCGTAACTGGCCTCGATACTTCTACGAACAAAGTGTATTCCTGCGGCCTCCTGGCGAAAAGTTCCTATACAACAATGCCGACACTTACATGCTGGGATGCCTTGTGGAGCGCAAAGCCGGCGTAAATCTGCTGGAATATATGCGGTATCGGCTGTTTGAACCGCTGGGGATCGGAAACCCGGATATGACCTCCTGCCCCTTAGGTCATACTGTGGCGGCTAACGGTATGGCCATCAACATTGACGAGATGGGCCGTTTTTGTGAAATGATGCTCCGCGGCGGAGTTTACAACGGGAAGCGTATTGTGTCGGAGGAATTTTGTAAAGCGGCGCTGGCTCCGCAGATTAAGACCGACGTACCGCTGTTCGTTACAAAAGGCGGCGGCTCATTTGACTATGGTTATCATTTCTGGGTGGATACGGAGAATAACGTAAGCTTTCTCAATGGAATATTAGGTCAGCGCTGCGTCATCATTCCAGAAAAAGATGCCGCTGCTATGGTCCTGTCGCTGGAGCAAAACGAACAGCGCCTCAGTGAATTATTCTGGGATCAGGTTGTATTGGCGATATAGCATAGAGATATGAGCCTTGGGTCTAAATTTGCTTGAAATTACCGAAAGTTTTGTGCTATACTATTGTGTGGCCGTATGCTCAAATAAGCGAAAGGAGCTAGTATCCTCAACTTACATGTAATTTGATAACTCGGCAGATCGTTTTATTTAATTTAAAGGGAAGCAAAAAATGGAGGGGCTAAATAGTATCTTGCAGCAGATAATATAAAGAGTATAATCACGACATGGTGAAAAATTTAATGGAATATTTTAAATATTGTATTATCAAATTCGTAAATGGAAGGATATTTTTTTATGTTTAACAGCTTAAAAAGTAAGATAACCATCCCGATAATCGGAATATTGGTCTTAATGATAACTGCTATTGTCGTATATGTATCTATTTCTTCGGCAAATCTCGTTGAAAATTTTACAGACGAGAGGATGAATTCGGCGGCCAAATCGGTACGCGCCTATATTGACAGCTATGAGCTTAGAACGCTCGTGGCTGCGTCAGCAGTCGGCAGCAGCGGAGAACTGGCAAGACATGTCAACGATGGAGACAGGGATGCGATTTTACAATACTTGCTTGAAAAAACGGAGATATTTGATATAGACTATTTTATTGTCACCGACCACGAGGGCACAACCCTTGTACGGTCTCATGTACCGGATTTATATGGAGATAACATCATACACATAGCCCCAATAGGGGCAGGACTGCAAGGGTTAAATCAGACGATATACACAGTAACGCCTACGGTTCCGATGGTCATGTCCACTTCAGCGCCAATCTTAGATGGAGATAGAATTATCGGAAGCGTTGCGTCAAATATAAATTTCGGAATCAATGAATTTGTAGACAGGCTTCACAATGTATTTGATGTGGATGCTACGGTTTTTGCCGGCGACACTTCGGTTTCATCTACCCTTATTCACCCGGAAACCGGTGAGCGCGCCGTAGGAACCGCCGTTGCGCCGCATATCGCGGAAGCTGTTTTAGGGCGGGGAGAACCCGTTACTCTGGAGTTGAACATATTTGGTACTCTGCCCTATATCGCTCATTACTTCCCGCTGCACGGCGCGGACGGTAATCCGTCCGGCATGATTTTTCTTGGTGTTTCTCAAGAACACTCCTACGCCACCATTGCCACCGTACGGCTCACCATGATTATTATCGGAATTGTAAGCGCCGTAATGGCGGCGGCGGCGGTACTTTACTTGATTACGGCTTCTTTGAAACCTTTAGAAGGCATTACAAGAAGTGTTAAAAAAGTAGCCGATGGCAACCTCAATGTCAATCTAAGTAAGGCAGATATTTCCAAAGATGAGATAGGAACATTGACGCTTGACATAATCAGTCTTGTGGATACGATAAGCAATTTGACAAAAGATTTGGAATATACAACATCCAGGCAGATGCAGGGTTTCTTCTCTCACAGGCTGGATTGCAGCAAGTACAAGGGCTCGTTTGCGAATGTGGCGAAAAATTCCAATAATCTCCTGGACTCCATTGCGGCAGAGGATAAAGCGCTTTTAGCTCTTCTATCCAGTTTTGCGCATGGTGACTTCAATGTTAACGTGCCGGATTTCCCTAATGAGAGACATGTATATACGGAGAATATGTCTTTGTTGCAGAACAATCTTGAAAGAATAGTCAATGACATTGATAAGTTGGCAAAAGGTGCGGCGGGAGGCAATTTCGATCAGAAGATAGACAACAGTCAGTTTGAAGGCAGTTGGAAGGATGTCTCAGATACGTTAAATTACTTGATGGAATCAATAGAAGTACCTCTGAGCGAGATAGAGCATAACGTTGTTCTTATGTCTAATGGTGACTTTTCAATGGTAAAAGGCGATTTCCAGGGACATTTCAAAGTAGTTAAAGATGCCTGCAATCTCAACAACAGCAGTACTTTTTCCCTTATTAACGAAATTTCGGAAGTGCTTACCGCTATTGCAGACGGTGATTTGACTGTTTCCACCAAGCAAAACTACAAGGGCTCATATGCGCCTATAAAAGTTGCGATGAACCATATTGTGGAATCTCTTAACAACACAATGACGGATGTCCGATCTACAATTGACCAAGTAGCTTCAGGGGCGGAGCAAATATCTACGAGCGCTTTTCAGTTGGCGGAGGGAGCTACCAGACAGACTGCCTCGATTGAGGAATTAAGCAGTTCAATTACGACTATTCACGAACAAGCTACATTGGCAAGCAGTGATGCAACTCTTGCGGATGAAAATACCAGGCGCTCTCAAGAGCGTACCGTACAAGGCCGGGGAGCTGTCGGGTCGATGACGGATATCATGGACAAGATAAAGTCATCCAGCGAAGGTATCGCAAAAATTATTGATGTTATTACAAACATCGCTTTTCAAACCAATCTGCTTGCTCTTAACGCCTCCGTCGAAGCGGCGCGCGCAGGCGAGCATGGCAAAGGTTTTTCTGTTGTAGCCGACGAGGTGCGTACCCTGGCGGGCAGAAGCCAGCAATCCGCTTCCGATACAACAGAAATAATAGACAGCGATACAAAACTTGTGGAAGAAGGCATGAAAGCGGCGGAAGAAGTTGTGGCGTCCTTCGAGACAATCGCTTCCGAGATAGACGAGATTTCAAGGCTTATTTCCCATATCGCCGATATTTCCGGCGAGCAGTTAGAATCCATATCAAATATAAACGCCAGTGTTTCAGAGATAACCGGAGTCATTGCCAATACTTCAGCCACAGCGGAAGAATCCGCATCGGCTTCGCAGGAATTGAGTTTCCAAGCTGAGGAATTGCGGAAGAAGATTGCGTTCTTTAAGCTTAAAACTGTTTAAGAACCCTAATCGCCATCATGTCTGATGGCGATTTTATTAGACCTGTTCTGAAACCGGACAATGTGGGATTTGCGAGGCAATTTTTTGCAAGGCTAGGAACTGACGCCGCCGCGAACCCTTGCGGTTCGCAAGAAGGAAGTGACGACGCATTGCGGAAAATTGACCGCAGAGGCGGCATTGTCCGGTTTCAGAACAGGTCTATTAGACCTGTGGCCATACATATGGCCAATAAAAAAGTGAGGTAATAATTATGAACATACGTGACGTATATCGGCAGCATAGGACAGTGTTTTCATGCGAGGTGTTTCCGCCCAAGAAGGAGGGAGCCGAAGTCAACGCTTTGTATGATACGCTCGCGCGGATTGCGGGGCTTTCGCCCGCGTTTGTGAGCGTAACGTGCGGTGTGGACGGCAAGAGCAAGACGGTTGACATAGCGGACTATATCCAGAAGCGGCATGATATACCTTCGATGGCGCATCTGACGTGCCTCGCTGCATTGCGCGCCGATGTGGACAGGGCGCTGGCGGTCATGCACGAGCGCGGAGTTGAGAATGTGCTTGCGTTACGGGGAGATATTCCAACTGATCAAGGCATGTCTTCATCCCCGGATTATCGCTACGCCGAGGATTTGATTCGTGATCTGCGCGCGCGTGAGGAAAGCCTGTGCATTGGAGCGGCGTGTTACCCGGAAGGCCACATCGAATGCGACGACATTTCCCTCGATATAGAGCATTTGCGGCGCAAGCAGGAAGCCGGCGCCGACTTTTTCGTAACCCAGTTATTTTTCGAAAACGACATGTTTTACCGATTTATTGAGCGCGCGCTGAAAGCCGGTATCACAAAGCCTATATCGGCCGGGGTAATGCCCATACTCAGCCGCTCGCAGATACAGAGGATGATATTCCTGTGCGGGGCGTCCCTGCCGTCGGTGATTATAAAGATGCTGAACAAGTACGAGCACAGCCCCGAAGCTTTGAGCGCGGCCGGAATAGAGTACGCCTGTTCCCAGGTTCGCAACCTTGCCGAACACGGAGCCGACGGAGTGCACATATACACCATGAACCGCCCGCAAATCGCCGAGGCGTGCGCAAGTGCGCTTGGGTGGGCATGAGAGCGGACCCAAAGGCCGAGGTGCTGCGCTACCTTGGGCACCGGGGGCAGGCGGTCGAGCCCGAGCTGCTTTCGCGCATAGAGACGGCAATGGCCGAGTGCCGGAATGTGGCGAGGCCGCGCCGCATATGGCGGCGTTTCACTCTTGTACGCGATGGCTCAGGGCTTTTATTGGCTGATGCCGGACTGATCCTTCCACTCAATGAGGTAGGGGACTACTTGCCTGATGCCAGGGAACTGGCGGTTATGGCGGTAACTCTTGGTACGGAGATAGAGGCGCGAATCGCGCGTGAACAGTACTTCGACATAGCCTATGCACTCATGCTGGACGCCGCCGCAACCCAACTGGTTGACGAGGTCTGTAACGAGGCTGGGGAGGCATTGTGCGTGCAGACGACGGCGGAAGGACTGTACCCGGGAAGCCGCTTCAGTCCGGGTTATGGAAGCTTGCCACTTGAACTTTCGGCGGACTTGCTGGAGCTGCTGGACGCACAGCGGAGCATCGGGCTGAGCTGTACCGACAACTACGCGCTGACGCCGCGAAAGTCTGTGACGGCTTTAATCGGTTTATTTGACAGTGCTGCGCAAGCGCCGGAACGGGACTGTTCCCGCTGCGATATGCGGCACAATTGCAATTATGCGCGAATATAAAAACGGAGGCTTGGCATGAACATTCGGGAGAGACTTGGCAAGGAAATCATAATCTTTGACGGAGCGATGGGTACGATGCTCCAGGCGAGAGGGTTTGGGCCGGGAATTCTCCCGGAGGTTATAAACCTGGAATCTCCCGGCGTCATTACCGATATACACGCGGCGTATGTTAAGGCCGGCGCGATGGTCGTAACGGCAAACACGTTCGGAGCGGGAGCTTTGAAGCTGCGCCCCGCGGGGCAGACGCCGGACAAGGTAGTGACGGCGGGCATTGAATGTGCCAAAAAAAGCGGCGCGCAGTACGTCGCTTTGGACATTGGGCCGCTGGGTCAGTTGATGGAGCCGTTCGGGGCTATACGCTTCGAGGAAGCCTACGAGTTGTTCCGCGAGCAGGTTGTCGCAGGAGCACTAGCCGGAGCCGACCTTATTTTAATCGAGACGATGTCCAGCCTTTACGAGGTCAAGGCAGCGCTGCTTGCGGCTAAGGAAAATTCGGATCTGCCGGTGTTCTGTACAATGTCGTTCGAGGCTGACGGACGGAGCTTCATGGGCTGCGACGGTGTTGCGGCCGCCGTTACGCTCAGCGGACTTGGCGTCGACGCGCTTGGGGCAAACTGTTCTCTGGGACCGGCCGCGCTTCGTCCGGTGGTTGATGAATTGCTTCGCTACGGCCGCGTGCCGGTGATGGTGCAGCCAAACGCCGGAATACCGGAAATGCGCGGCGGTACGGCTGTGTATATCACGACTCCGGCTGAGTTTGCCGTCGAAATGTTTGATATGGTTCGCGCGGGTGTGTCGATCGTTGGGGGATGCTGCGGAACAACCCCTGAATTTGTCGCCGCGATGAAGAGCGCGCTGGACGGAACTCTTCCGCAGGAGCGACATGTTCAGCCATATACGGCCTGTACTTGCGAAACAGGTACGGTATTCTTCGACAGGCGTACGACGGTAATTGGCGAGAGATTGAACCCTACCGGGAAAAGGCGTCTTCAAGAGGCGCTTAGGTCAGGAGACATGAACTACCTGCTGGGCGAAGCCGTTGCTCAGGCCGAGGCCGGAAGCGACGTGCTCGACCTTAATGTGGGTCTGCCGGAACTTGATGAGCCGGTTGTGTTGACCCGCGCCACCAAGGAGGTACAGGCGATCTGCCAGATTCCGTTGCAGCTTGACAGCGCCGACCCAGCCGCCATCGAAGCGGCCGCGCGTGTCTACAACGGCAAGCCCATAATCAACTCGGTAAACGGCAAACAAGCCGTGATGGACGCCATATTCCCAATCGCCAAGAAGTACGGGGCGCTGGTCGTCTGCCTGACCCTGGATGAGAACGGAATACCCGCAACGGCTCAGGCGCGCGTCGAAGTATTAAACAAGATCGTCGCTGAGGCCGCAAAGTACGGTATAGAGCCTAACGATCTTCTTGTCGACTGCCTGACCCTTACCGCGTCAGCCCAGCAGGATCAAGTCGCCGAGACTCTCCGCGCAATCGAGATTGTCCGCGGAATGGGTATGCATACGGTGCTTGGCGTGAGCAACGTCTCGTTCGGGCTGCCCCAGCGCGAAATACTTAACGCGGCATTCCTGGCCGCCGCTTTCGGCGCGGGGCTGAGCGCTGCCATCATAAATCCTCTTTCGGAAAAATATCGTGAGACCGTGGACGCGTTCCGTGTAATTACGGGCGAAGACAGGAGCGCCGCGCGCTACACGGAGCGCTACGCAGGCCAAAGCGCCGTCACATCAAAAGCCGTCGACGCGGACGCCTCTCTGGACGACTTGATCCGCCAAGGCCGCCGCGATGAAACCGCTGTAAAGGTTCGGGCGCTGCTTGAGAACATGTCGGGACTTGACGTGATTGACTCTTACATAATTCCGGCGCTGTCCAAGGTTGGCGAACGCTTCGAGAAGGGCGAAATATTCCTGCCGCAGCTTATGCAGGCGGCTCAGGCGGCTCAAAGCGGTTTCACGGTCATACGCGACCGTATAGTGTGCTCAGATCAAACTGGCGGCGGGCCAAAGGGAAAGATACTGCTGGCCACTGTCCACGGCGACATCCATGACATAGGCAAGAACATCGTACGGCTGTTACTTGAGAACTATGGATATGACGTCGTAGACCTCGGTAAGGACGTTCCACCAAGTGAGATCGTGAAAGCTGTAGGCGAACACGGCATCCGCCTAGTCGGTCTAAGCGCCCTCATGACCACCACCGTAGGATCTATGACGGACACAATAGCGGCGACGCGCACGGCCGGACACGACTGCAGCTTCATCGTGGGCGGCGCCGTCATGAGCGAACGCTACCGCGAGCTCGTCGGAGCCGACTACTACGCAAAGGACGCCATGGAAGGGATAGCGCTGGCAAAGCGCTTCTTCGGTACTCCTTAGAACCTGTATTCAACTCACAGAAACGTAGTATTGACGGTCAATCTTCCGCCACTCTTCGATGATTCCTGGAATCGCACGGTAAACTGATGGTGTGAATTAAGAGATTTCATACTTGACAAGTTTCGCAGATTCTGATATAATACTTTACTGTAGCCAACAAGCATCGTGGCCCGTTGGTCAAGCGGTTAAGACACGGCCCTTTCACGGCTGTAACATGGGTTCGAGTCCCATACGGGTCATTTGGCGCCATAGCCAAGTGGTAAGGCAGAGGACTGCAAATCCTTTACCCCCAGTTCAAATCTGGGTGGCGCCTTGCATGAAGACAACCAGAGCGGAGTATCAAGAGATGCTCCGCTCTGGTTTTATGTCGTCAATGCGCCTCGAATACTTATTTCACCGGAAAATAGGCTCACGGTTTCTCCGGTTTCTTTTTGTACGATCAACCTTCCTGAGTCGTCAATATCTATAGCCGTAGCTTCGTAGCTTTCGTCTGATCCGGCGACCATGATTTTTTTGCCCAGCATAAGCAGGCGGGCTCTGTACTTTTCGATTATTTGGTTCTCGCTGTGTGTGGATTGAGGGGAAAGGATACGGTTTGCGACTTCGGCTGCAAGACGGTCTCTGGTGACGGATGTCGAAGATGTGAATATCGCCCCCGCGACCTGGTGCAGACTATCCGGGAAGCCGGTTTCAGGGCAACTGAAATTGATCCCTATTCCAAGTATTATCAGTTGATAGCCGGGAATGTTGGGGTCTGTCACTGATTCCGCCAGTATGCCGCATACCTTCTTTCCATCGATGAATACGTCGTTTACCCACTTTATCCGTGGCTCTGAGCCGGAAACAGCTTCGATTGCTTCGCACACGGCTACGGCCGCGAAAGGCGTGGTAAGCGCCGGATCAAGCCGGTGCTTCCGCGGGTGCAGGATCATGCTCATGTATATGCCGTGGCCCGGAGGCGAAAAAAATTTACGGCCATGCCTTCCCTTTCCCGAGGTCTGGCTTTCGGCGATGACTATTGTTCCGTGCCCGGCTTCGGAACGAGCCAGCTTCTTGGCGTATTCGTTGGTAGAATCAAGGGAATCGTACACAAGAATTTTATCGGATATGCTATTGTCGCGCAGGTATGGAATCATTCCTTGGACGGATATCTTCACGCGGTTATCACTCTCTTTCAGTTTGTGTCTGTGTGTGCGGCGCTTTGCACATTATACCATTTTTCTTTGTCCGCGCAAATGTTTCGGCTGAATGAAGTTGACTTTTTGTCGCAAAAAATATACAATTGAGTCACTACAACTACGTGAGTAAAGGAGATTTAATGTGGATTCCATCAAATTGATTGAACGGCTGTCAAACGCATTTGGAGCTCCCGGATTCGAGGAGGATGTAACAGCGGTAGCGGCGGCATACGCCAAGAGCTTCGCAAATCTGTCCGAAAGCAATATTCGCAATCTATACATCAAACCTAAGCATACCGGAGGCGCAAGGCGCGGCAGACCTCCAAAATCCGGCAAGCCGGTGCTGATGATTGACGCGCATAGCGACGAGATCGGCCTGATGGTACACAGCGTCATGCCAAACGGGATGCTCAAGGTTCATCCGCTGGGAGGCTGGGTTGTTTCGTCGCTGCCGTCCAACACGGTAATGATAAAGAACTCGGACGGCAAGCTGGTACGCGGAGTTATAGCGACGATCCCGCCGCACTTCAAATCGGAAGCCGAGCGGAACAAAGCCCCGGAGATCGCCGAAATGATGCTGGACATAGGATCGAGCTCGGCCGCTCAGACCCGTGAGGAGTTCAAGATAGGCGTAGGCGCGCCGGCCGTTCCCGATGTTGGCTTCAGCTACAACGACAAGACGGGGGTTATGTTGGGCAAGGCTTTCGACGACCGCCTGGGCTGTGCTTGTGTGCTGGAGACTATCAAGCAGCTTTCGGGCGAAGCTCTGGACGTTGACCTTGTCGGTACGTTGACTTCGCAGGAAGAGGTAGGCTTGCGCGGGGCGGTAGTGGCCGCTAACGCGGTTAAGCCGGACATCGCAATATTCTTCGAGGGAAGCCCCGCCGACGACTTCTTTGCGCCGGAGTACATGATCCAGACCGCGCTGAGAAAGGGGCCCATGCTGCGCCACATGGACGACCGCATGATAACCAATCCGCGCTTCCAGCGTTTTGCCCTTGATATAGCGGCGGAAAAGGGTATCGCCGTGCAAGAAGCCGTACGCAAGGGCGGCTCTACCAACGCCGCTCAGGTACATGTATGGGGTGAAGGCGTGCCGTGTATCGTAATCGGTATTCCTGTCAGATACATACACACCCACAATTCCTATGCAGTGCTCGAAGACTACAAATCGTCGATCTCTCTGGCCGTTGAAGTGATACGTAAATTGAACAAGGACATTATCGCAAGGTTTTAGTATGGCGGATATATTGAAAATAGTATTCATGGGAACGCCCGACTTCGCAGTGCCGTCGCTTGACGCAGCCGCGGCCGGGCATGAGGTTACAGCCGTAGTGACGCAACCCGACCGGCCGGCCGGTCGCGGCGGCAAGACGGTTATTTCGCCGGTAAAGGCGCGGGCGTTGCAGCTTGGCATACCATGCCTGCAGCCGGAGCGCGTAAAGTCAGCCGAAGCCATGGAGATGCTTGAAAGCTTCTCCGCCGATGTGTTCGTGGTGGCCGCCTATGGTCAGATACTCTCACAAAAGATTCTGGACATGCCGCGCCTGGGCTGTGTTAACGTACACGCTTCGCTGCTGCCCAAGTACCGTGGAGCCGCTCCCATTCAGTGGTCGATCATTAACGGTGAAACGGTGACGGGCATTACAATTATGCAAATGGACGCGGGTATAGATACGGGGGATATGCTGCTGGCCAAGCCGGTCGCCATAGAGCCCTCCGACGACGCGGGTTCATTGCATGACAAGCTTGCGGAGCTTGGAGCTCATGCGCTTACGGAAGCGCTGACCCTGATGGCGTCAGGGAGGGCGGTGCGTGAGCCGCAGGATGATTCCATCGCCACATACGCGCCTATGTTGACCAAGGAGACAGGCCGCATAGACTGGAACGAGAACCCGGAAAGAGTCGCCGGCCTGGTTAGGGGGCTTTCTCCTCGGCCATGCGCCTGGACACAGCTTGACGGCGAAATGTTCAAGATATACTCCGCGACAGTTTGCTCCGGTGAGAGCGGCACAGCGGGAACGCCCGGCGAGATTCTCGCGGCGGACTCCGTCAACGGCATCAAAGTAGCCGGCGGCGGCGGCGGGCTGCTTATCCACGAGCTTCAGCGTCAAAACGGTAAGAGGCTCCAGGCGGGCGAGTTCCTAAGAGGAAACAGCCTGCGGCTGGGTGCGATTTTCGGCTGTAAGTAGGCTCTAAACCGGAGGTTTAGGATGGATGAAGGCAACAACGGACGCAACATCGACGAACAACGCGTAGACGTCGAAGAAGCTGGAAAGCGCAATGAAAGTGAGCCGGCCCCTCCCGGCTCCGGAAGCTATAACAAGATGGAGCAGCGCATGGCCGCCATGGACATTCGCAGACTCATATTTGAAAACTCCATTCCGACCATCTTCGGTATAATGATGTTCTCGCTTTACAACACGTCCAACAGATTCTGGGTATCGCGCATACCTGAAATCGGCCCCCAGGCTCTGGCGGCCGTGTCGTACATATTGCCGATTATGCTGCTTAAATTCGGTTTTGCTATGCTTGTGGGCATCGGCTCCGCCGCAAATATTTCCATAAGCCTTGGCAAGCGCGACCGTGCCCGCGCCGAGCAGGTTTTGGGCAATGTGCTTTCAATCAGCGCGATAGTTTCCGGCACGTTCACATTGCTGGGGTTAATTTTCAGGAATCAAGTTCTCGATATATTGGGCGTACCCGCGGATGTACGCCAATTTGCCGAGATTTACTACACATTCCATATAGTTTCAATCTTCCTCGTAATGATGTATTATGGCTTGAATCATCCCATACGGGCGGCCGGCAACCAGGTACGCTTCGCTAAGGCTCAGATACTTATGGCGGGCCTGAATATAGTCCTTGATCCGATCCTGATAATCTGGCTGGGACTGGGCGTGGCAGGAGCGGGTGCCGCGATGATGATATCCATGACCACGGCCGGATTATACATTGTCTCATACTACTTTACGGACAAATCGACTTTGAAGCTGCGCCTCTTTAATCTTGTGCCAAGGAAGGCAGTCGTATTTGCTATTGTGGCTCTTGGTTTTTCGTCGTTTCTTATACAACTGCTTGGAAGCGCCGTACATGTATTCATGAACTCTGTTCTGACCCGCTTCGGCGAGATAGAGTTCGGCGAGGGCAACGGACATCTGGCCGTGGCCGCGATGGCTATCGTTCATGTTATATTCCAGCTTGCTGTGACCCCCGTCGTGGGAATTAACCAGGGAACGCAGCCTGTGGTCGGCTTCAACTACGGCGCCAAGAACTATCAGCGCGTGAAGTCGGCATACTCCTGGAGCATTATTTACGGAATAGGCATATGCACCATTGGCGGCGCAATTGTGCTGATATCGCCATACACGATTGTCGCTGCGTTTACCGAAGACCCATACATAAGGCAGACAGCCGTATTCGGCCTGCGTGCTTTCATGGGAATATCTTTTATCGTAGGCTTCAATATGCCGACATTTAACTTTTTCACTGCGATTGGGCGTCCGAAGCTTGGAATATGGCTTACCTTGCTGCGTCAGTTGATTATCCTTGTACCTGCGTACTTGATATTGACCGGCCTGTTCGGTTTCACGGGTTTCTGGTTCGCTATGCCGGTTGCGGAGGTGCTGTCGGGGCTTATTGGTGTCGTTCTTATAACAAGGGAGTTTAAGGAGCTAAAGATCAGACTGCGCAATTCCGACGCAACCTCGGAGGCTTAGTCATGGACGAACTGAGAAGCATTGAGATACTTTTCAAAGACGACGACATGGTAGTTGTGCGCAAGCCTCCCGGAATGCCCTGCCAGCCCGATAAAACAGGAGCGGAAGATGCCGTGTCTGCGCTTAGCAAGTCATTGGGAGGTTATATCGGCCTTGTCCATAGGCTTGACCGCCCCGTGGGCGGGGTGATGGCCTTCGCGCGAAATCCTGCCGCGAATGCAAAGATGTCGCAGCAGGCTCACGAGGGTTTGGGCAAGACCTATCTGGCCGTCGTTGTGTCCGACGAAAAGCCTTTGGAGGCTGCCGAGTTGCGCCATTTTCTTGTCAAGAACGAACATTTGAATATGTCATTTGTGGCCGACGGGCCGCATATAAAGGATGTAAAAGAAGCCGTACTGCGCTATGAACCGGCAGCATCCGCGCCGGATAGAGACGGTAAGCTCGTACATCTTCTCAAAATAAACCTCCTGACCGGACGCCATCACCAGATTCGCGTGCAGCTGGCAAGCGCCGGTATGCCGATATGGGGCGACACAAAGTACGGCCCAAAGCAGCGGAGAAGGCACGGCGCGATTCTGGCGCTGTGGGCGCTGCGCCTAAGCCTTCGCCATCCGCGCAACAGGCATAATATGGAATTCGAGACGTTTCCCGACGAGTTGTATCCATTTACGCTGTTTAAATTGAAATAAATCCTGACCGCGTGGTAATACTAAGAACCTGCGGTCAATAACCGAAATGCTGGCTGGAAGTGGTGATTTTTTGCCAATCTAGAAAGCGGCGATGCCCGGGGTCCTCGCGAAGCCCGCTTCTGGCTTCGTGGGGTGGAGTTCGGCCTTCTAGACGGCGTTGAGCGTTGTTGACCGCAGGTTCTAAGGGTATTGTCTTGCAAAAGGAGGCGCGTCATGATAAAATACTGCCAATCCTGCGGAATGCCTATTGTTTCGCGCATGAGCCTGTCATTTAACAAGGACGGCTCCTATAACTACGACTTCTGCAAGTCGTGTTACAAATTCGGAAAGTTCAAGAGTGAGACATAGCAATGTACAGTTACGAACATGAAGCATATATGCAAGGCTACGAGCTTGTAGCCGGTATGGACGAGGTCGGGCGGGGCCCTTTGGCCGGGCCTGTTTTGGCATGCTGTTTGATTCTGAGGAAGGGCGTACTGCCGCTTGGGATCGACGACTCGAAAAAGCTGTCGCCCAAGAAGCGTGAACAACTTGCCGTGGTAGTGCGCGACAACGCCATATCCTTGGGGATCGGTCTTTGCGACAATTACGAGGTGGATCGCCTGGGAATCCTGGCCGCCACACATACCGCAATGGCGCGAGCCGTGTCGCAAATGTCCATTAGGCCCGACATTGTGCTGATAGACGGATACCCTGTGACCGGAGAGGCATTCAATAGCTTGAATTTGGAGCAGCGAGCCATTGTGAAGGGAGACCAGAAGTCGGTCACGATAGCGGCGGCGTCCATTGTTGCAAAAGTGACAAGAGACCGCCTTATGTGCGAGTTCGCTAAAGTATACCCGGCATATGGATTTGAGGCACACAAGGGCTACGGAACGCCGCGCCATATCGAGGCTGTCAGGGCGTACGGAGCGTGCGACATACATAGGCTGTCGTTCTTGAAGAATATTTGAAGAAAAGAGGGGAGAGCGCATGAAGGACGGCGGAAAGGCCGACATACATAAGCGAGCCTATGCCCTGAAATATAATCCGTCGTCCGACCCGGCGCCAAAGGTTGTGGCTTCGGGGCGCGGCTATCTTGCCGAGAAAATACTGGACAAAGCTCGCGAACATAACATACCCACACACTATGATCCGGCGCTTGCCGAGGAGCTTTCCAAGGTTGACGTCGGCGACAACATTCCCCCGGAACTTTACGAGGTCGTCGCTCAAATACTGGTGTTTATCGGAAATCTGGACAGGTACAAGCTGGAGGAGCAGGCGGCCAAAAATGCAAGCGCCAAAAGATAGGCGGAAATTAGGCAGGATCGGCGAGGATATCGCGGCGGATTACCTGGCTTGTAAAGGCTATCGGGTGCTGGCTCGAAACTATCGCCGCAACGGAGCCGAGATAGACATAATATGCCGCGAATCGGATGGCTGTTTGGTGTTTGTGGAGGTAAAGTCGCGGACATACAGCACGTTCGGCCAGGGTTTCGAGGCCGTGGGTCACACTAAGCAGGCCCGGATAGTGCAGGCCAGTATGTCCTATATTTCCGAACACAATATTACCGACGACGATATCCGCTACGATGTTATCAGCATAACCCTGGGCGGCGGAGATTCCGGCAACTCAATAGAACATATCCCAAACGCATTTGACGCGAGATAGAAACGGAGACTTACAATGAAAATCAACCGCTGCGGTGAGCTGCAATACATAACATTCGACAACATATCGGATACCGGCTTCGTAAACCACGCCTTCAGCACGCGGCTGGGCGGCGTGTCCTTGGGATGCTTTTCGTCCCTCAATCTTGGCCTCAACCGTGGAGACGAACGCGAACACGTGCTTGAAAACTATCGCCGTTTGTCCGATGCTGCCGGTTTTGACTGGCGCAATGTAGTGTTTTCAAACCAAACTCATGATGTCAACGTTCACCGAGCGACGGCCGACGACCGCGGCAACGGCATCCTGCGCGCAAGTACGGTCAAAGATACCGACGCGTTTGTCACAAACGCCGAAAACGTTGTTTTGCAGACATTTCACGCCGACTGTGTACCGGTCTTTCTGGCCGACCCCGTGAGGCGGGCCGTTGGTCTTGTGCACGCGGGCTGGCTTGGTACGCTTTGCGAGATAGCCAGGGTGACGGTCGAACGAATAGCCGCTGAGTTTGGAACAGACCCTGCCGATATCGTTGCGGCCATTGGGCCTTCTATCGGCCCGGATTCTTTCGAGGTCGATAACGACGTTGCGGACAGGTTCCGCGATGAGCTTCCCTTCTCGGACGAATTTACAAGGCGCGCCGGGGACAAGTTCCTGATA
>WRAW01000019.1 GCA_009780015.1 Defluviitaleaceae bacterium
GCTAAAATGTCGGTATGCCACTAGGTATCCCTCCGTTTTTAGTAGTTGTGTGGTGCTCCTACTATACCACGTTTGGGATATCTTGTGGTTTGTTTTTTACTGTTGCTCTTGTTATTGTAATTCACCGTCCCCGCGAAGCCCGATTTTGGCTTCGTGGGGTGGACTAAGCGTAGTACCCGTAGAGGTACGCAAGGAACTGACGACGACCCAGGGTCCTCATAAAGCCAGGTTTTGGCTTTATGGGGTGAACTGTGGCGGAAAACCGGGGTCCCCCACGAAGCCTGGTTTTGGCTTCGTGGGGTGGAGTTCAACCGCCAAGACAGCGTTCCAGTGTACTAATACAGGTTCTAAATCCTGCGCATCAGTTCAGATATGTCCAAAGCCTTGAGCATTATTTCAATCTTGGTTCTTGCCGTCTCGTCGGCTGTGTTGGATTTTATCGCGCAAAGCATATTCCGCCTGCGTTCGGCGCTGTCCGCTTCGCGGACATCTCCCGACATAGCCTGTAAGCCCTTTTCCGGGCCATAGAAATCCATCAGGCGCTGCATTTCGATCAGCTTAACCAATATGCCCAGCGGCTTCTGGTACTTTCGCTCGATATGCGGTATTGCCGACTTTATTGTAACAAGCTCAGGCGTGAGGATCGGCGTGTCGTAAAACCCGTTTTTCGCGGCATGTCCGAAAGCATCGTCATCCTCGCCCGGTGGTGAAGCTGTCTCCTTAGTCTCTGTGTCCGGGGCCTGACCCATATTACTAAACATTTGGAACATCCGTGCCATTTCCATAGCCTGTCTGATCTTTGCAGATTGTTCGGCTGCGGCTTGTCCATCTTCATCCGCCTCGCCGGCACCGCCAAACATTTGCAGCATCATGGCCATCATGCTCGGCATATCGCTGCTTGAGTTGTTCTCATGCTCCATCTCACCATCTCCACAAAGACGACCGCATACCGACTGTATAAATCGGTATGCGGTTTTCGCTGCTTCTACAGCAATTCCACTTTAAACCAATCCCAATTTTTCCGGAACCCCGGCAGCAGCAGGCCGGGGATTCCAGAAAATTTGGTTTTTTCTCAAGTGCAATCGCTACATTACTAACCTTCCATTGCACACATTCCCATGCCCTTGCCAGGCTGCATCATCGACATCAGCAGCATGAGCATCATCATATTGTCGCCGCCGCCAAATCCGCCTTGACCACCCTGCATCATCATCGGCTGGTGTCAAGACTGCACAAAACGTCGTCGAACACAGCCTTAGGTATAATCGCTTCATGAGTATCCGGCACAACGATCCACCTATCTCTTGGTACAGAGGTCTGCGGAGCCTTAAAATACAAGTGTTCGTACTTATGCCCCACCATGGAACCTGTATAGCGCTCGTCTTGCAGTATCCGCCTGACTTTTGAACCGCTCCATCTTGCGTTAGGCGGCGGGACGTCCTTGGCGCTTAAAATTCTTGCAATCTCCGCCAGTCTTTCTCCGGCAGCGGCAAGCTCGAAAATATACCTGACTACCCACGCCGTATCTTCGTCAACCTCCAACTTATTCTTAACTTCGGCGGATTTTCTGTACCCATACGGCGCATTTGGCGCTATGAACTCACCGCGCCTTATTTGGGCAAGTTTAGCGCTCCTTAGCTTTGCGGACAAATCCTTGCTGTAAAGGTCATAAACAAGCATTTTCAGTGCCAGTTCAATGCCGGACGCCGCGGTTGCCTCGCACGCGCTGTCATATCCATCGTTAATCGATATAAATCGGACGTCTAGGAAGGGAAACACTTGTTCAAGGAAATTTCCGACCTCAATATAGCTTCGCCCAAAGCGAGACAAGTCCTTGACTACTATACAGTTGACCTCACGCTTCCCAACCTTTTCGAGCATCTCTACAACTCCGGGGCGATTGAAGTTTGTGCCGCTGTACCCGTCGTCTGAGTACTCGACACGTCGGCAGTGTGACAGATTTTGGTGTTCATCAAGATATCTCGCTAGCATGTCACGTTGGTGCGCAATGCTGCCGCTCTCCCTCTCTTTTCCGTCATCCAGCGAAAGCCGCAGATACATTGCGACGACGTAATCACCTGACATACGCGGAGACGGCTTCAAAGTCCGCCTTGTCAACAATAGCTTCGTGCATGCCGGGGACATTTATCCACTCGTCTTGGCTGCGCCCCCGCTTACCTTGGGATACGCAACCGGTATACACAGGATTGGTCAATATGTCCTTGACGGTTTCCGGCCTCCAGACGCAGGAAGCGTACCTGCCGCTTTGCACAAAACCCCGCCGGTATAGGTAACGACCCGGCGACAAAACCCCCAGCCCGTTAAGCCTTCGCGCTATCGCGGCATTGCTCAGGCCCTCAAGCTTCCAGCGGAAGATGTCCTTTACGATAGGAGCTGTTTCCGCGTTTACAATCAGCCTGTGCTTATCAGCTTGCGACTTCAAATATCCGAATGCCGCAAAGCCTCCGATAAATTCGCCTCGTTGCTGCTTTGTCCTTAACGCGGCTCTTATTTTTTTGGAAATATCCTTGGCGTAAACATCGCTTATCAAGCATCTCAACGATATCGCAAGACAATCGAGGCTGCATGAATAGTCATGGTTGTCATATCCGTCGTTTACGGAGATGAACCTTGTGCCCAGGAACGGGAAGACTTTCTCCAGATAGTCGCCAGCCTCAATGTAGCTGCGCCCAAAGCGGGACAAATCCTTGACTGCGATGCAATCAATCTCACCGCTCCTGACGTCCTTCATCATCTCGTTGAATTTGGGGCGGTCAAAGCTTGTTCCCGAGTACCCATTGTCCTGATATACCGCGCACAGCCTCAAGTCCCGGCGGCCCTCAACAAATTGCCTGACAAGCCGTACCTGATTTTCAATCGTATCGCTATTCCTCTTTCCGCTGTCCTCAATTGACAGCCGCGCGTAAATTGCTGTTTTGAAGGTTCTGCGATCTTGTTCACAATTATCATTGATTAATTCATTTGCGTTACGTCTGCTTTTGCGTGCCATATTCCTAACGCCTCCTCATTCACAGTTAACGCTATGTCAAACGGAAATTGATATTTCAGCCGGATTTCCAGCTTGTTCCCCTCGTATACAAAAATCTTGTCAACCAGCTTCACTAGGATATCTCGGGAAAGGCCGACGATGTTCCCGCGCTCTTTGAAATTGGAAATCCATGTGTGCTCGGGCGTTCGGTTATGTATGACTTCTTCCATCTCATTATTAAGGCGGTCAAGGGCTTGCTCCGCTTCGCTGTGCAGCCTTGTGAAGTCCGCTTTATACTTCGTGTATTCCTCTTCATCGAGAATGCCGTCCTGCAAATCCTCGTACAACTTGGCCTTCCGCGTTTGATATTTGAGAATCTCCCGGCGCTTGGCCGCCGCCTGCTTATCCAGCTTCCGAACAGCCGGCTGCGTCATCGGCAGCGCTTCAACGCGGCGAAGAATGTTTCCAAAGTCTAAGGCATTGCCGATGTGGCTTTGTATTGTTTGCAAAACCGCCTGCTCTACTATCTTCTCGCTGATATTATGGGGGCTGCAAGACTTGTAAGACTTATTGCTGACGCACACAAAATACACATACTTCCTGCCGTCCCCGGGCACACTCTTGCGTACCATGTTCTGGCCGCAATCCTTGCACTTGAGCAAGCCCGCGAATATGTATACGGCCTCCTGCGCGGGAGCGACGCGGACGTCGTGCTTTAGCAGTTCGGAAACAAGATCGAAATCAGCCTTGGAGACGACCGGCTCGTGAGTACCCTCAACGCGTATCCACTGTTCCTTGGGCTTGTCTATTCGATCATTGATTTTATAGCTTCTCGAGGTACGCTTGGCTTGTTCCAGAACTCCGGTATAGACCTCGTTCTTGAGCACGCGCGCGACGGAATTGGCCGACCATGTTGCCTTCGCGCCGGTCTTGAAGCTTGTGCTGAATCTCATTCCACATTCGCGCTTGTACTCATAGGGCGAGAGAACTCCCATGCTGTTTAGCCGGTTCGCAATACCCTGGTTGCTAAGCCCCTCAATCCGCCACTTGAATATATCTCGAACAACATCCGCGGCGAACTCGTCAATAACAAGCCTGCTGCGGTTTGAATCGTCCTTGCGGTAGCCGTACACGGCGAAAGAACCGATAAAGTCTCCCTTACGGCACTTGGTTTCAAGCTGGCTCTTTGTCTTTATCGAAATGTCGCGTGCGTATGCGTCGTTAGTAATATGTTGTTAAGGAACAATTATTGATTATCAATCGAACTTTGCAAGAAGCTTGCCTGAAACCTCCGCAACTTCATCAAAATCACCATACAGCAGGTGCTCAGAGATCGCGCCGAGCATTTCCTTTATTGGCTGCGACCAAGTCAACGCTCTCAGCTCATTTATCACGTCTTCTGCGACGCTTACGTCATATTCCTCGCACGCCGCCTTTATTACCACAATTTTTTCGCGTAACAACGCATTGCCCTCATCTGTTTCATCCAAGAAATCGCCCTCAGCGTCGACTTCTTCCTCTAGGGGTTTAAGGCTTGCGACAAATGCCTTTAATTCATTAAGAAACTCGGGCGTTTCGGCAATTATCGCCTCTGTGTTATCCTCACGTCCCAATTCTTCCAGCTTCATGGCTGCGGCTGACAGATCCATCTTTCCAACATTCGCCAAAGCGCTCTTCATGCCATGTACGTGTATTACATACGTTCGCAGCTCGTTCTCATCCTTAGGGCCGCCCTTTTCGGCTATACCCTCCAGCACAGCCAGAGATCTCGACGCATCTTTCATAACTATTTCAATAAACTGCGGATCAACCTCCGGCTTTTGAGCATCGCTTGCGACGGCTTGCGGCTGCTTTTCCAGAGCCTGTTGACGCGCCGCTTCCACGACTTCCGATGGATTTTTATCACGTACAAGCTTATTAAGTATCACATTCAAATTGCGTATATCAATAGGTTTGGATATAAAATCGTCGAACTCGTTTCCAAGAAATATCTGCGCCTGCCCCGCTACGGCGTTAGCGGTAAGCGCGACGATAGGCTTGGTATAACCTATTTCGCGTAAGCGTTTAGTTGTTTCTATTCCGTCCATCTGCGGCATCATATGATCCATAAATATAACATCGTATTCCTTGCCGCTCTTGACTTTCTCAATCGCGGAGAATCCGCTGTCCGACGAGTCCACCTTCAGTCCATAAGGGGTCATGAGTCCCCTGGCCACATATATATTTGTCTCGACGTCGTCTACAATCAATATCTTCCCGTACGGCATATATTCGCGGGTGATCTGAACCCGCTTCATCTGCGCGCGGCTGCGTGTGCGGAACTGACGAAGGCTGTCGGCCAGCTCCTCGCCAATAGGTTCGCAGTCAACCTTGCCTTGAAGCAGGCGGGCAATGAAAATAGACCCCTTGCCCGGCTCGCTCTCTACAATGATCTCTCCGTTCATTAGCTGTATCAGATTCTTTGTGATATTCATACCAAGGCCCGTACCTTCCGTATTACGGTTGGCCTCCATATTAAAACGCGAAAATTCATCAAAAAGCTGACTTACCTGCTCCTCCGTCATACCTTGCCCCGTGTCACTTACCGCAATTACCAGTACTGCTTCATCGCTTTTTTCCGCTTCTTCAAAGCTTACCATAAGCTTGACCAAGCCGGACTTGGTGTACTTGAAAGCGTTAGACAGCAAGTTATTAAGAATCTGTTTGATGCGAAGCTCATCGCCTATCATATAAGTTGGTACATTTTCGTCCACATGAAGCTCAAACTCGATAGGCTTGCTGCCGATGCGCATCATATTAAGCTGTGCGGTGTCGCTTACCAAGCTCGCGATTTCATATTTGTCTATCAGAAGCTCTAATTTTCCGGCCTCTATTTTAGACAGGTCAAGTATGTCATTAATAATGCTGAGCAGCATGTCTCCCGATGCGTAAATTTTTTCAAAAGCTTCCTTTGTCTCCGAGGAAATGCCTGGGTCCAGCAGCTGGATTTCCGTAATACCCAAGATAGCGTTCATAGGCGTACGTATTTCGTGGCTCATGGTGCTAAGGAACGCGCTCTTTGCGGCGTTGGCCTCTTCGGCCTCTTGTTTTTGGTGTTTTGCCTCAAATATCAGGTTTTTCGTCTCTGTTACGTCCAGCAGCGCGCCAGATATATGCATCGGTTTGCCGTGCTCGTCCCTGACGGTTTCGCCAACATCGCGGTAGTAAGCGTATTCCCCGTTTTTCTTTCGCATACGGTACTCTACATCATAAGGAATTTTTCCGGTTCTATCCAGGATGTGCTTCTCGAAAGCGCCCAGCACAGGTTCTATATCGTCCAAGTGTATACACCCGAGCACGCTGTCAAATACGTTGGGGAAATCGCTCTCATCCGTAAATCCAAGCATCCACCTGAATTCATCGGAATACGTGAAAGGATTTTCAGGATTGGTCGGGTCGTCAATATTTTCAATAATCATATCCCACATGCCGATACCAGCAGCTTTTATCATAAGGTGAATCTTGTTAAGCTGGTGTTCATTTTCGATTAATGCAACCTTTGTAGCCGTTATATCCAGCATAGCGCCGGACATATGAACGACTTTGCCGTTCTTGTCCCGCATGGTTTCGGCAGAATCGCGGTAATAACCATATTCGCCGTTTTTGTTCATTATCCTATATTCAATGTCATAAGGGGTTCTTCCGGTCGTGTCTAAAATGTGATTCTCAAGGGCAGTTATCACGCGGTCAATATCCTCAGGGTGTATGGCTTTGACAACACTGCTTGCTAAATTAGGGAACTCGTCCTCACTATTGTAGCCCAGCAAGCCCCTGAAATCGTCCGACCAAGTGAACTTATTATCTAAATCGGTAGGATCGTCTTTTATGACATCCATATCCCACATGCCAATCTTGGTGGCTT
This sequence comes from Defluviitaleaceae bacterium, assembly GCA_009780015.1. Classification (GTDB taxonomy): domain Bacteria; phylum Bacillota; class Clostridia; order Lachnospirales; family WRAA01; genus WRAA01. The sequence continues at coordinate 6,891 of WRAW01000019.1, forward strand.
TAACCATCAGGTTCATTTTAGCCAGTTGCATCTCATTGATACGAACCATTTCTTCCGCACGCTTTTGAGCCTGCACCAAATCTGTAATTTCATAGCCTGATATTAAATAAGTGGTAATTACTCCGCTGTAATCCCGTATAGGCACAATAACCTGATCCGCGTTAAAAGGGTCACCATTGGGCGATACCATGTCGATTTTATACCTGTATATTTTCCCAGTTAGTTTGACACGGTCAAAGTTTTTTCCTAAAACTTCGGCCTCATTTGCGGGAATTGCCTCAAAAATAGTTTTCCCCAGAAGATTTACAGGGTTGTAACCCTGATTTTTAGCATAATCATTTATAAAAGCAAATCTGTAATCGTGGTCGAATATAACAATGGCACATTGCAAATTATTTAGATACTGATGGACATTCCCGGCCACATTGTCGATACTGTCAATAATTTTATTGAAGTCGCCCTTCGCCGAATATCTTGCTTTGTTTGAGCTCAAGTTTCCTTCAATAATCTCTCTGCTCACTCTCTGTGTTTCGTCAATCATAGCAGCAAGGTCGCTTTGCATATTGCGAAAGGCTTGCGCAAGCTTTCCGACTTCGTCGCCTGAAGTAAACGGTATCTGTGCGGCCATGTCTCCATCGGCGATTTTATTGGAAGCCTCACACAAAAGATTCAACGGCCCGCCGATATTGTGTCTTACCCAAATAATCGGCATCCATATAATGACCGCTACAATACCTAAGATGGTGGCAATCATTGTTAACGCAAAAGAATTGCTGCGCGCAAATAGGTCGGAAACGTCAATTGTTACGCCAACCACACCCATAGGGTTCATGTTTTGGTTAAAAATCGGGGCATACGCGGCAATTACAAAGCTGTCATCCACGCCGGAAGGAATAACCTCCGACACGGCAGCCCTTCCATATAGCTGGGCATTAAAAAATTCCGGCGGAAAAACCTCATATGGAATAATTGTGTTAAGGTCGGCTGTGCGAAACTCGTGAGGAAGCAGAGCTTCCATAAATGTAATCAAACCAATATCCTGATCCGCTATCCCGGCAAACATAAATGACGCGCCAACAGCGCTTTTTGCCTGATTAAACCGGTTTTGCATGATAGTGTAATAATCGTTCTTTTCGTTTTCTTCAATGGCCCGTATCATCTCGTCAGAATCAATAGACGAGGCAAGGGTCTGGGCAATGGCAATCGCTCTGTTTCCATGGTCATTAATAGGGTTATTACGATAAACTACATAGGAAAGAATGGCAATTGAAGCCGTACTAATCAAAATAGCGGACATTGTCATGATCGTAATCTTTGCCGCCAGCGATATTGATCTTTTACTTGTATCCATTAACAGCCGCCTCCAGGTTCTATATTTTCTGGGTATCAGCATAAATTTCCATAAGCCTTTCCCTAGATTCTACAAACACCTGAGCTATAATCGGGTCAAAATGTGTTCCGGCATTATCTATTATGTATTTGAATGATTCGTCCGGGGTGAAGGCTTTTTTATAGGGACGTTCGGAAGTCAGTGCGTCATACACATCGACAATTGCCATAATTCGGCCGTGCAAAGGAATATCCGTCCCCGACAGCCCCAAGGGGTAGCCTTTACCGTCCCAGCGTTCATGGTGGGTGCCGGCAAACAATCTGGCATGGCGCAGAAATTCCCCATTTCCTGTCCGCAAAATGATTTGATCTATAACATGCTCGCCTTCTGCGCAATGGGTTTTCATTATGGCAAATTCTTCATCCGTCAGTTTACCCGGCTTGATTAATATAGTGTCGGAAATAGCAATCTTGCCCACATCATGCAGGCGAGCGGAGGAAGAGAACAAGTCCACGTACATATTGCTGACTTCGTCAGCATATATGCCCCTCTTAGTCAACTCTTCCACCAGCACGTTTATGTATGCGACAGTGCGCTCTATATGCGCTCCTGTTCCTTTGTCACGATTTTCAACCATGTCCGCCAGAACATGCACAATTCCGTTTTGCAAGTTTTGAAGCTGAGCGGTTTTTTCCCGAATAATGCTGTCTATGTCCAAGTGAGTCTTGATTCTGTTTAACAGTACGCTCTCGGAAAAGGGCTTCGTTACAAAATCAACCACACCCATTTGAAAGCCCTTTGTCTCAATCTCAGGATCATTCATGCTTGTAAGGAACATGACAGGAATCTGAGCGTATTTTCTGTTGTCTTTCAGGAGCGTCAATGCTTCAAATCCATCCATTTCAGGCATTTCAATGTCAAGCAGAATCATGTCGGGCGTTACCTTTTCCAAAAGAGCAAACATCCTTGCCGCCGAAGAAAACGTAATTACACGATACACCTCCTTCAAAGCCGTTTTGGCGATAGCCAGGTTTATAGCGCTGTCATCCACCACAAAAATTGTTTTTAGCATTATCAGCACTACCTTACTCAAATTTTATAATTCTGTTCTATCTAACGATAAACCCATAGCTCCTGAACAAATCTCTAACTCTCTCGGTCTCGGTCTCGGACGGCGTGGGGGTGTCTTTGAGCTGATAGTTTAGTTTAAGTTCCTGCCACTTATACGCTCCCATCTGATGGAACGGCAGGATACCGACTTTTTCAACATTCGTAAGTGTCGTCAGATAGGAGGCCAGGGCGTGTAAATCCTCCTCGTTGTCGGTGAGGCCGGGCACAAGCACAAAGCGCGCCCAGGCCGTAATACCTGCTTCTCGCAGGTATTCGGCAAACGCAAGCGTCTTGTCTATCGGAAAGCCGGATACTTTCTTGAAGGTATCCGCATTAATGCTCTTGATGTCGAGAAGAACAAGGTCGGTGCGGCTCAGAACTTTCTTGGTTAAATCATCTATATCGCCAAACCCCGATGTATCCAAAGCGGTGTGCAGCCCCTCACCCTTACAAGCCGACAACAGAGCCAGCGCGAATTCCCGCTGCATTAGGGGCTCGCCGCCTGTCAGAGTTACGCCTCCGCCCGAGAACTTAAAGTAAGACTTATATTTGAGTATGTCCGACATAAGCTCGCCGACAGACTTTGTCAGCGAGCCTTTGCCGTTTGCGTCCCAGGTGTCCGGGTTATGACAGTACATACACCTAAGCGGACACCCTTGCGTGAAGACTACGTACCTGATCCCGGGGCCGTCTACAGTGCCGCATGTTTCAACTGAGTGAATCTTACCAACAACATCATTTATATTGTTCATAGCGGCCGCTTCCTTCCTACACCCGTTCGTGGAACGTACGGTGGATAACATCCAACTGCTGTTCCCTTGTAAGCTTGACGAAGTTTACCGCGTATCCCGATACGCGTATGGTAAGCTGCGGATAGAGTTCCGGCTTTTCCATCGCGTCAAAAAGAGTCTCACGGTCAAATACGTTTACGTTTATATGGTGACCCTGTTCGGCAAAGTAACCGTCCATAATGCCGGCCAGGTTGTTTACCCTGTCCGGGAGAGTTTTTCCGAGGGCTGTCGGTATGATGGAGAAGGTATAGGATATGCCGTCAAGAGCGTAGGCGTAGGGCAGCTTGGATACCGACGCCAGCGACGCAATGGCTCCCTTTTTGTCCCGGCCGTGCATTGGATTAGCGCCGGGCGCGAAAGGTTCGCCGTCCTTTCTGCCGTCGGGGGTTGCGCCCGTTTTCTTGCCGTATACCACATTAGATGTAATCGTAAGAATGGATGTTGTGGGCACAGCCTCCCTGTAAGTGGAGTGCTTTTTGAGACGCGTCATGAAGTTCTTGACGACATTTGACGCGATCTTGTTTATCTCGGTATCGTTGTTGCCGAACGCCGGATACTCGCCCTCTATCTCGTAGTCAACGGCAAGACCGGAATCGTTGCGGATGACCTTGACCCTGGCATGCTTTATCGCGGACAGCGAGTCGACGACAACGGAAAGACCCGCAATTCCTGTGGCTTGAGTGCGCAGGATGTCCTTATCGTGTAGCGCGAGCTGCAAGCTTTCAAAATTATATTTGTCATGCATGTAATGGATAACGTTCAGCGTACTGATGTACAGACCCGCAAGCCACTCCAGAACCTGGTCAAACTTTCGCGAAACCTCGTCGTAGTCGAGATATTCGCTTGTGATTGGGGCAAATTCCGGGCCGACCTGTTCGCCGCTTTTTTCATCCTTGCCGCCATTGATCGCGTAAAGCAGGGCCTTTGCCATATTTGCCCTCGCGCCGAAGAACTGCATCTGCTTTCCAAGGCGCATGGCCGATACGCAGCAGGCTATGCCGTAATCGTCACCCCAAAAACCGCGCATGAGGTCGTCGTTCTCGTACTGGATCGAGCTTGTGTCGATAGAGGCTTTCGCACAGTAATTCTTAAAATTTTGGGGAAGGTTCACACTCCACAAAACCGTAAGGTTCGGCTCCGGGGCCGGCCCAAGGTTGTACAGCGTATGAAGCACACGGTAAGAAGTCTTGCTCACAAGGGTGCGGCCGTCCTCGCTCATTCCGCCGATAACTTCCGTAACCCACGTCGGGTCGCCCGAAAACAGATTGTTATATTCCTGTGTCCTCAGGAACCTGACCATACGAAGCTTCATAACGAAATGGTCTACAAGCTCCTGCGCCTGCGATTCACTCAGGGTTCCGCTCTTGATATCTCTCTCGATATAGACATCCAAGAACGTCGATACGCGTCCAAGACTCATAGCCGCGCCGTCTTGCTGTTTAATCGCCGCAAGGAATCCGAAATATGTCCATTGTATGGCTTCCTTGGCGTTTTTAGCAGGCACGGAAATGTCGAAGCCATAGAAAGAAGCCATTTGGGCAAGTTCTTTCAACGACCTGATATTCTCGCTGATGTTTTCCCTCAGGCGTATCGTGGATTCGTTCATTTCCGAGTAGTCCAGCTCTTTTTTCTCGTGCTGCTTTTGCTCTATAAGCATGTCGGTTCCGTACAACGCCACCCGCCTATAGTCTCCGATTATGCGTCCGCGTCCATAGGCGTCGGGAAGACCGGTAATTATCCCGCTGCGCCTTGCTCTGAGCATTTCTTCGGTATAAACGTCAAAAACGCCGTCATTGTGCGTCTTTCGGTATTCGTTAAATACTTTTTCCGTATCTTTGTCCAGCTCATAGCCATATGATTTCAGGGCGCTCCTCACGACATTCAGGCCCCCGAACGGCATTATAGCTCTTTTCAGAGGTTTGTCCGTCTGGAGTCCCACGATCTGTTCGAGCTCCTTCTTGATATAGCCCGGGCCGTAGGCCGTAATTGTGGAAGGCATTTTTGTCTCGACATCAAGCACACCCTGTTGATTTTCAAGCTTGTAAAGCTCCAGAATATGCTGCCAAAGCTCTGTTGTGCTTGCCGTAGGGCCTTCCAAAAATGACTCATCGCCGGTATACGGCGTATAGTTTTGCTGAATAAAATCTCGTACGTCAATTTCACGTTCCCAGTTTCCGGTTTTGAATCCGATCCATCCCTGCTGCAATTCCAATCACCTCGTTATATGTTTGTATTAAGACTATAGTAATATGCCTTTCAGGCAGTAACATACATCAGGGTAGACAGCAAGAAATTTTCCGGCTTCCCGCACCCCTCCTTTGTTACTATCTCGAAGCTATATTACTATACTTAACTAATATTATCAGATAATAATAATCTTCGCAAGAGTATAAAACACAGCAAACGCATATCTGCATAGGACATATTTCTCGTTTCATAGGATTCTGTAAGAGGTGATTATGTGGGATCAGATAATATTTCTTACCGCGAAGTAACGATCGGAAAAACGCTATATCAAGTCACCAGCATTTTCACAGGCGAAAAGGAGCTTGGCCCCACCCTTGAAAAGCTGGCTGTCCGGCATGTTCTTGATGAGATGGACGACAGAGCCAAGGAGCGTTTAAATGCCTGACGCCATCTATACGGCCGGGCTGTATCTGCGCCTGTCCAAGGACGACGAACGCACAGGCGAATCAGTCAGCATAGAAAACCAACGCCTCTTGCTGACGAATTATGCCCACGAAAAAGGTTGGGAGATACGGGAGGTATACATTGACGACGGATGGTCCGGCACAAACTTCCATAGACCGGCATTCCGGCGTATGCTGCGCGACGCCGAGGATAAACGGATTAACCTGATTATAGTTAAGGACTTGTCACGGCTTGGCCGCAATTATATCGAAGTCGGCCGGCTTACCGAAGAGACATTACCGCAGCTTGGCTGCCGCTTTATTGCCATGAACGACTCGGTAGACTCCTTACTTGGCGACAACGACATGATGGTATACCGGAACCTTTTTAATGAGTTCCACTCGAAGGACACCAGCAAGAAAGTCCGGGCGGTCAAGCTGGCTTGCATGAGGCAAGGCAAATTTCTCGGTACATACGCCCCGCTCGGCTATAAAAAAGACCCTCTGAATAAGCACCGCTTGATAATAGATGAAGAAACGGCGCACATCGTACGGCGCATGTTCGGGATGCGCCGCGCAGGCTCAGGCTTCCGTTCCATAGCCGCCATATTTAACGACGAGTGCGTGCCGTCGCCGAAAACGATATATTACGGCAGGAACGGGAAGAAAAGCACAAGGGCGGAGAACGGGCTCTGGAATGAGTCAAGCGTCAAGGCTATACTGCGTAACGAAGCCTATATCGGCCACATGGTTCAGGGCAAGCAGGGTACTGTTTCCTACAAAAATCATAAATTGGTCGGCAAACCAAAGGAAAATTGGATACGGGTTGAGAACACCCACGAGCCTCTCGTAAGCCTAGAGGATTGGAACATGGTCAAGGAGCTTGACGAGATATCCTTCAAACCCCGCAAAACATCCGGAAAAGCCCAGAACATGTTCGTAGGAATATTAAAGTGCGGAGATTGCGGGTTCAACATGAGGGCAATACTTCGGAAATACTCGCGTAAGGATGGTTCGGTTCATACGGCAATGGATTTTATATGCGGAAACTACGCACGCAGCGGCAAATCGGCCTGTACCGTTCACACAATCAGCGAGATTGCTCTGATACAGCTTGTGCTGGAAGAAATACGCGGTAATGCTAAGCTGATGGAATATGACGAACAAAAAGTGACAGAAGAGATTCTCAGGTCGGCAAATCGCGTAACAACGGCCTACCTTGCCACATACAAGCGTGAGCTGAAAGCCTGCAAGGACAGACTGGCAAAGCTGGACGACACCATCGCAACGCTATACGAGGACAGAGTTTGCGGAATAGTTACCGAAAGCATGTTTTCCACACTGTTACATAAATATGAGCTTGAACGCGCGGAAAAATCCAGGACAGCCGAAATCCTGAGTCATAAGGTAGAGACCTTCGAGAATGATAATGTCGATGCACACGCGTGGGGCGGCCTGCTACGTAAGTACGCCGAACCGGAAATGCTGACGCAAAAAATATTACTGGAACTCATAGACAGCATCGAGGTGTTTGAGGCTGAGAAGGTTGATAAACGACGGGTCTGTAAAGTTAATGTCACGTACCGCTTTACCGGCCCCATAACTCTTGCGTCCGCAGAACAGATTGATAGCGATAGGAATGTCGGCATATGAACAAACTGTATAGCGCCGGATTATATGTCCGTCTCTCTGTCGAAGACGCTGCCAACTCCAGAAAGCGCGGCAAAGCCAATCCTTTCCGGCACGAATCAACAAGTATCGAAAATCAACAGGCAATTCTTCGGGAATATGCTCTTCTGCGCGGCTGGAGTATTGTTCGTACCTATATCGACGATGGATTTTCCGGCGGAAGCTATAACCGTCCGGCATTTTACGAAATGCTCGAGGACGCGAAAGCCGGGCTGATTAACCTGATCCTGGTCAAAGACCTGTCCAGGCTGGGGCGCGGCTATATCGAGACCGGACATTATACAGACGAGGCATTCCCGTCGCTGGGCGTTAGATTTATCGCCTTGATGGACGGTATAGACTCAGAGAACGACTCCGACTTTCTTCCCTTCCGTTCCCTGCTGAACGATTATTATTTAAAGGATTTAAGCCGGAAGATCAAGTCCGTGCTTAGGGCAAAAGCCCTAAGCGGCGGTTATGTCGGAACTTACGCCCCCTACGGATTCAAAAAAAATCCTGAAAGTCCAAATCGTCTTGCGGTTGACAATTATGCCGCAAAGATCGTACACAGAATTTTCACCATGCGAGTACAAGGACTAAGCCACGGCAAGATAGCCGCCACGCTGAATAATGACGGAATACTATCACCGCGGGATTATCGCTTCCAACGCGAGAAACGGTCAACTCCGTACAATGAAAACAATATGTGGCAGCCGTCGACGATTCGAGCAATTTTAAGAAACGAGGCGTACCTCGGACACTCGCTAAAGTTCAAGAATGGAACGGCATCGTATAAGAACAGGAGCCGGATCATCAAACCGGAAAATAATTGGGTAAGAAGCAAGAATATCCACCCCGCCATCGTCAGTCAAGATTTGTGGAACGCGGCTCAGTCGATCAAGTTAAACACTCAGCGGTTATCCTCCAAATCGGTAAAAGCGAATCCGCTTTTCGCCGGAATTTTGAAATGCGCTGACTGCGGCGGCAGATTTGTCTGCAACGTCAAGAAGCAAGCCCGTAATAACGGGAGGGTTGTCAGATATGTTGGATATACATGCCGTATGTATTCACACACGGGGCGTTCAAAATGTTCTCCTCACTCCATATCGGAATTAAGGCTGTTGGAGATAGTACGTCAGGATATTCACCGTCACCTTGAACTTGCAAATATCGATGAAGAACGTATATCAAAAGAACTTCAACGCCATGTTTCCGAGTTATTCGCCGCAGAGTCAACTCGGGAGCTTGAACGCCTCGAAGGCCAGATGGCAGAACTTGAATCACTTGGCACGAATCTCTACGAAGACAGGCTGAGCGGAGCAATCAGTCCCGATATGTTCAAAACTCTTTCCGCCGCCGCCGAAGAAGAACGCGCAGTTCTACAGGAAGAACACGACAAGTTAGCGAAGTCTACAGCCAAAGTTGAGCGACATCCAGCCAATGAGCATGATTGGCTGGACAGCATACGGTCTTTTCTCAAGCTGAAAAAGCCGGATCGCAAAACCTTAACCGCCTTGATAGAGCGAATCGAAGTCGGCAAGAACGAAGGAGTCCGGCAAAACATCAGGATAATCTACAGCTTTATCGAATATGTTCCTTAACAGCGTGTGTCCTTTATCAGGTTTCTGAACGGCAATGTGATGTTGTCGTTTGCCGACTGCGCGTCAAGTGAGTCGTAGTTGTCGTTGATCGCGATAAAACGGACGCCTATGTACGGGAATATCTGCTCGATGTACTTGCCGGCTTCGATCCAGTTTCGCCCAAAACGTGACAGATCCTTGACGATAACACAGTCGACGACACCCTTCCTGATATCGTCCATCATATCGTTAAACGCAGGGCGATTAAAGCTGACTCCGCTGTATCCATCGTCTATTCTCTCGGAGCATATTCGGATATACGGCCGTTCGTTCGCGTAATCGTATATCATAGCCTTTTGACTGCGAATGCTGTCGCTTTCGGACTTGTCGCCGTCTTCGCGGCTTAGGCGGACGTATATGCAAGCGTTCCATACTCGCTCCGTGCTTGCGTTCATAACAAAGCTCCTTTACAGCGACGATACGTAACTATCCAATACGTCTTCGAGAGTTTTGCCGGTATCGGCAAAGCTTACCTTTACAATGGCCTTGCCGCACTTGTAGCAATAAGGGTTCTTGATCTGTCTGATAAAATCAAGTACGCGTTCTTCACGAGAAAGAGCGCGGTTGACCGCTACATTCTTGATATCGACTAAATCGCCGATATCTGCGGGGGTTATATCGACATTTTTCAAACGCTCGAAATATGCGGATTTGTCCATAATAAGTGCCTCCCATGGCATTTACTATGGTTATGCCGCCGTCGTTTGTCTCAGAACCTGTGTTCGTAGGTGGGTATGGCGTATTAGCGAGGCAATTTTTCGCCAATCTAGGAGGTGACGACGCCGCGTACCCAGAGGGTACGCAAGGATGCTGTGTGCCGGTGGCACGCGTTTAGCATCCGAAGCGCCAGCGTAGGCGGAGGAACCGACGACGAGTGGCGGAAAATAGACCGCTAAGACGCCGCTCCCATCCTATGAACACAGGTTCTCAATGCATACGCGGTAAAGAAGCAGCCAAGACAGCCGCAATTCATAACAATCTCTTAACCTTACAATATTGTGGTCGACGAGTATTCAACCTTTATTCCGTCGTCTTTTTGCCGCGTAAGCTTCGCTTTGTTGCCGTTTCCGTCTTCGATGGACATTTTTTCAAGCTCGTGTTCATTAAAGAAGTTGGCAACGTCGGCTTCAACAAAGGCGGCCCAATTAACCTTGCGCTCTTTTTCGGGATTTACGAACTCTTCAAGAGTCTTAGTTTTGTCTGCCATCATGTTTCCTCCTTAGAAAAGATTAAAAATTAATGGATCATTGTATCACATTTGACGCTTATCCGCAACCTATATTCCAAGCGGCATTTCATGGTTGAATGGCCTCTAACTTTACCTTATTCTGCCGCTTGCAAGGAAGCCGCTCCTCAGATCGGCAGGGTTGCGGAGATTAAAGCCGCGCTGTATCATGCTATAAAGCTTGAACGCAAGCAACGGCGGCGGCAGGCATAGCTGATTTGCGGCCGCAAAGTAGTCGTGATCCTCGTTTGATACAATGTCCATTACCTCCTTATCGGAAACAAGAAAATCCGCCAGAAATCTGTTGGCCTGGTGCTCCAGCTTACCCGAACTGCCCCACAAGCTGAAATCTCTCATAGTATTGGCCGGACTAAGCAGTATCTCTTTCTTGTGGAGTATAAGATGAGCCGCCTCGTGCCCCGCGACAATCCGACGCTCGTGCTCGTCGAGGTTGCCATTTACGACAGCATACATCGTATGGTTTAAAATGGTAGAAAAGCCCTTCAGCCCACCGGGCATAAACTCATATGAGAATTTGACAACAGCCCCGATAGAGTCTAGGAGCTCGTACGGATCACGGGAGCCGCACTTGATAATGGCCTTCTCGGCCTCTGAAAATGTGTACTCCACAGGCCTACCCCTTGCGTCTCTTGGGGGCAAAACGCTCCCTTTCGCGCTGCTTCGAATCCAGGAACAGAGCCTGCATTTCGTGAAGAAACGCGAGCTTGTCTTCTTCCGACAACTCACCCCCGGCGAAGAGCGCGGCTGCTTGATCCAATAAAGCTTCCGCCTGGTCGCGGCCTTTCTTCCCGTAATGTTCGGCAGCCTTGGTCAGAAATTCCTCGTCTTCCGTCAAAAAGTAATTTACGTCCACACCAAAGAAGTCGGCCAACTTGAAGTAAATCGCGCGATCCTGAGGATGCGAAGCACCCATCTCGTAGTTGGAAAGTGTCCGCGTTGTGACGCCCAGCTCTTTCGCCAAGCCATCTTGCGACATCCTGATCTTCTTTCTCTTCTCCCGTAGCTTTTCCCCAAATTTCATGAGCTTTTCCTCCATGTGACACGAAAATAATTTTCATGTATCAGTATACAAACAAGATGGCCGTTTGTCAATAACAAAATTAGAGTTTAGCCCTATTATCTCAGCTTCGTCATTAACATGAACAGCATGAAGAAATTACTCCCCATAGGCCCCATGATATACCTCCCATTATTTACTCTTCACCCCATACTATGATACCGCAGAAAAAAATTGACAATAAAATTCTTGACATCCGCAGCGGTATGAGTTACAATAATCAAGTATCATAGGGGATTGGTCAAGTGGTATGACAGAGGTCTCCAAAACCTTTAGTGTGGGTTCGATTCCCTCATCCCCTGGTAAATTATATAAAATCAAATAAGGCTGGCTATGTTTCTCTTGGAACGCAGCCCGTCCGTTGTAAAACTCAATAACCCATAACATACCAATTATAGGTTATTAAGTTTTACAACGGACGGTTTTTTGTTGTGTGTCGCAAACTAGATGTTGACTGCTAGCGAAATACCATGCTAAAATAACAGCGCTAACATAGTTAAGGAGTAATGCAATATGGGTATTGAGTTGCAAAATCAAATAATATTTGGCGATTGTTTAACTGTTTTAAAATCTTGCTCCAGTAATTCCATTGACTTGATTGTAACATCACCGCCTTATGCTGATAACAGAAAAAATACTTATGGAGGCGTTTCAACTGACAAATATGTACAATGGTTCTTAGAAAGGTCAGAGGAATTTTTTAGAGTATTAAAGCCTACCGGAACTTTTATACTGAATATAAAAGAGAAAATTGAAAATGGCGAAAGAAGTACATATGTTTTAGAGTTAATCTTAGAAATGAAAAAACAAGGATGGCTTTGGACAGAGGAATTCATTTGGCACAAAAAGAATTCATTTCCCGGCAAGTGGCCTAATCGCTTTCGTGACTCTTGGGAAAGATGTTTGCAATTCAATAAAAACAAAAATTTTGCAATGTATCAAGATGCCGTTAAAGTGCCTATTGGCTCTTGGGCTGATTCTCGTTTGAAAAACTTGAGTAAAACAGATAGGGTTAGAGATGAGGCAAAAAACAACAGTGGATTTGGCAAAAAAGTAGCAAATTGGGTCGGTAAAGAATTAGTATATCCTACTAATGTTCTACATCTTTCTACAGAGTGCTCCAATAAAAGCCATAGTGCTGCTTTCCCAGAAGAATTACCAAAATGGTTTATTAAACTGTTTACTCAAGAGGGAGATATTGTTTTAGATCCATTTGTAGGTTCAGGTACTACCACTACTGTGGCAAAAGGGCTAAACCGTAATTATATAGGAATCGATATAGTTTATGAATATTGCATGTTGGCAAAACAACAATTATGGGAGAAAAAAAATATGGATAACGAAAATTTGACTAACTTTATCAATGATAATATAACGGAATTTCATAAAAATAGAATAGAAGCACTATCTAAGTTAAAACTAGAAAGTATATTAAAAAGGAAAAATCCTTACTTATTCAGAGCTAAGAACATACAAACTAGTGGCGAATTAGTAAAAACATTAGTTGATGCTTTCCTATCTTCTCAGGAAGAAACAGTTTTTGGTGAATTTTTAGAAAAATTGGCTATTTACGTTTGCAATGTCACTATGGGTGGATACAAATCAGGAATCGAAGGCATCGATTTGGAAATCAGTAAAGATAATACACGCTATATAATAGCAATAAAGTCGGGCCCTAATTGGGGAAATAGTAGCCAAATTAAAAAAATGAAAGATAATTTTAAGACTGCCCAAAGAGTTCTGAAGACTCAAAACGCCGACCTCCATGTAGTTTCAATAAATGGATACTGCTATGGTATAGAGAATAAACCTGATAAAGGAGATTATTTTAAGTATTGTGGGCAACATTTTTGGACATTTATAACTGACAATGAGAATTTTTATATTGATATAATTCAGCCTTTAGGATATAAAGCAAAAGAGCGAAATGACGCATTTTATGAGGAATATGCTAAAGTAGTAAATAACTTCACCAGGGACTTTTCAAATAAATATTGCTTAGACGATGGTTCAATTGATTGGGAAAAGATTGTTAAGTTTAATAGTAAAATGAAAGCCTATGCGAAAATAGAATTTTCTGATAGAATTTCGACATGATATATGGTAAAATAACTGGTAAGGCTATTTTATTTTGTACTAAGCTTTGAAGAAAGTATCGTATATTACTTCAAGTGAATGAATTTATATGCATACTGATTTATCGCATTTTATCCACGACTTTAAGTTGGTATGCGGAATAACACTACAAGAGTACCGCAATAGCATATATTATTTATCAATGATATTGTTTATTATTTAGTAGCTGGTTAAAATTATACAAGAGAAGAGCATCTGAATGAGCGCACAACATGAGCCTATAATCGTAAAGCCTATCAGCGAGGTTACAGCGTACTTACGCAATTTGATTCCGCCGAACATCCCCAAAACCTATGCGATTAATCCGAGATTCTCATCTGTTGCAGGTGAGGATGATATACGAAAGGGTGTTGCTGCATTTAAAGAATTTCTTTATTTGCTTTGCGACCGACTAACAAGTGATGGGCACCTATATGCTAAGCCGCCCAAGAAACCGGGTAACATGGCTGATTATCCGTTTCTGCACAATATGACGAACTTGCTTGTTGACATTGGATATTTCGGCATATTATCCGAAAGCGGTAAGTCGCTTCTGATAGACAAACTGCCGTTATGCACACCCCCTAAGCCCAAAATTTCTGCTTCCTCACAGGCTGATTGCATGTGTTTTTTAACGCTATGCGGTTTTGTTTTTACCGATTTTGAAGTGAAATATCCAAGCAACCCTACATTGCTTACAGGATTAAAATCTCTTTCGATTGCCGACATGGAGTTACGAACCGACAGAAGATACTGGGGCGATAATAATCTCTTGAGGTGTAATTATAGGCTATTGAAATCGGAAGAGCCGGATATGCTTGATGTACTCCGGGATTTGCTTAATCCACTGCCGGAGGATGTTCAAGCCTTTGTAGTTAAATTGCACCGGCGGTATGTTGAAATGGGCTTGACCTGCGTAAATACAAGGTTAGGAGAAGAAAATTTTGCATATTCGTATATTGGTAATAGCCGAAAAAACTTAGCCCCCGAGAAGTTTACGGAAAACGCATCTTTGCTGTTTCGTATTCAATTAAAAACGGATACTGTATATTTATAAGACCCAGAAAACCGGAAAAATATGCAGCTATCGTCAAAACTTTTCCTACGGCTTTGCAGAATAAAATTGCACAGGGGTATGGCTGCGACCGAAAACGTGGCGAACGCTGCCAGCATGGTTGTCAAGGGATTTGCATCCCGCTAGACGAGTCAGTGTTTGTTATTGCTAAGTATGTTGAACTATGGCTAGATAATGAAATGCCAATAATAATGAAAGCGAGATAGCCGTACAATCGATGCGGTTTATCAGACTCGCGATTTTAAAATGTTGAATCTGAAGGTTCGAATTTTTGAATAACCCTTGACAACACAGATGCTACAACTTTTTCGATAATCCTACAAAATTTTAATACATAAAAATAATATACATGACAATTTTAAATGTGGCGCTTTTTTCACTACCTTGAGCATACAACAAAGGAGAAATACAACTATGCCAAAACAAGTCATGCCGTTCAGCGATTTTTTAGCTGAGGCAGGAGCCGAACATCAAAACTTTATCAACCAATTACACGTATATCTGAAAGAAAATGATTGTGTCGCGAAAATCAGAGAAGCTGCAAATGGTTATGTTGTGTCATATGTTCATAAACCAACTTCCCGGACAGTAGCGAACTATGTTTTCCGTAAAAAAATGCCGATGCTTCGTGTATATGCTGATAATATCCTTTCTTATGAAGATGTCGTAATGCGTTGGCCAAGTACGATGAAGGATACTATCAGGAAAGGCGGTAATTGTAGTAGATTGATTGACCCTTCCGCCTGTAATTCTCGTTGTTTAAAAGGCTTTGATTTCGTTTTAGAAGGTGAACGTCAGCAAAAATGCCGTTGTCATATGAGTTTTACATTCTTTTTAAATGATGAATCAAAGCCTTATCTTTTAGAAATTATGGAGCGTGAGATGCAAGCGAGAAAATAAGCTTTAGACTGTATATTTAATAGTATAATAATCAATATTTTCAGAAACAGATAAGGCAAATCTGCAATAAAAAAGCTCATGAGCATTGATATACCTCATGAGCCTGCAATCCTGCGATTTATAGAGCAGGAGATTACTGAAATCCGATTCAGCGTTTAAAAAACAAACTCGCCAAAAAAGTCCGAATAATCAATCTTAAACAGAGGTTTTTTCACCTTTGTCACATCAATCTGTTCCCTGATGAGCTGTGTCAGGATACCCGCGTAGGATAAATCCCCCTGCACAATTGCACCCTTGATCTCCCCGCTTTTGTGAATAATCTTCTTGTAGTTTCCTTTGTCGTCAATGTCTATCTCAACGCTGTAAGAGCTGTCCGGCGGTTCCGGCGAGCCAAGGGACATGGTGGCGATATCCAGGAAGTTCATGGTGGACTTGCTTGTGAAGAAATCTGTCTGCTCCAGCGGTTTACCAACCATGTTGTAGGCGGCGATAATGCCCTCCTTAACGGCGGCCGGCCAGATAGGGCTGCGGCCGGACATGTCCCCCGCGCCGTAAACATTGTCGATGTTAGTCTTGCCAAACCTATCGAAGATCAGCCCCTTGTCGTCAAAAGCAATTGCGCTGCCCTCCAGGAATGCCACGTTAGGACGAACTCCCGCAGTCACGATGAACAGGTCGCATGGTATGCGCATACCACTGCTCAGTTCAACCTTCTTGACGGCGTTATCGGAGTCTAGTTCAAGCTCGGTGATTTTGGTGCCGTAGTACTGCTTAACGCCCGCGATGGTAAACGCTTTCTCGTATGCTTTAGCGGCGTGCATGTCAAGCTGCCTGTTGAGCATGTGGCTAAATGGTTCTACAAGGGCGATATTCTTGCCAAAGCCAAGAAGTCCTTCGACGACGTCTATGCCAACAAGTCCGGCGCCCAGCACCACAATATTCTTCACTCTGGAATCGGAGGCCAGCTTCTTAATGGTTAGCGCGTCCTCTATATTGCGAAAGCCGACTACACCGCTGCGCGCGTTATTAAGGTTGTTGATCGCGCTCGGAAACACAGTTGACGAGCCTGCGGCAAGTAGCAGTCTATCGTAGGAAACGCTCGAGCCGTTTGATAACGAGAGTTCGTTTTTGCCGGTGTCAATCCTTGCTACCTCGACTCCTTTCAGCCAGTTAATTTTGTTATCGGCTATGAAATTCGGCCCGACAAAGTTCAATTGCTCGAGATTGCGCTTGCCTTTGAGGTAGTGGTGGAGAATACAACGCGAATAGATCATTTCGTCTTTGGAAACTACGGTGATATCGGCGTCCGAATCGAGATGGCGCAGAGCTTTCGCGGCGTTTAAGCCCGCGGCGGACGCACCGACGATAACATGCTTCATAGGCCTGCTTCCTCCTTCTCCAGCGTGATAGCGTTCATTGGGCATCTGGCAACGCACTGAGGCGTCTCGTCCGTGTGGCTGATACACATGTCGCACTTGGATATTTTGCCGTCGAACTTGTTCATCCTCAGCACGCCGTATGGGCAGCCCATTATACACATATAGCAGCTTCCGCATTGCTCAACGTCATATAAAACGTAGCCCGTATCCTTGTCTATGGACATCGCGCCGCACATACAGGTATATGTACACTCAGGCAAGTCGCAATGCTGGCAAAATATCGGTGAGTTGGCCTTACTGCTGCTGCTGACTACACGATTGCGCGGCGAGTGCCCATCGTGCGATACGATGCAAGCAGCCATACAACCCAGGCAGCCGATGCACTTGTCACGATCGATTTTGACACGGTTGGATATCTGACGCTTTTTGATATCGTCTCGGTTCATAGGTTGTTACACCCTCCTTCTTAGTTGTATCGCGGTTCCGCTTGAAACTTGGCCTCAGACTTCGCCGGGAATTGGCCTGAAGCCGCCATGACCGGTTTCAAGTCGGAACTGCTGTAGTAACCGTATGCGGGCAACTACCCGATTTTGCGTAAAGCAACGGGTGTCGTTTTATAGGATGGCTCTTTGGAGATCGGGTCGTAGAGCGACGGAGTGAGCTTGTTTGTCTCAATGTAGTGGATAGGGGCGAAAATCTCGTTGGCTTGTACGGAATTGGTCAATCGAGCCTCGAAGGTTGCCGTTTCCCCGTTCACAGACGCGATCTCTACCATATCGCTTTCCGCAATGCCAAGGCTTTCGGCCAGTTGGTCGTTAATGAGACAGTACGCGTTTTGTGAAATTACATCCTGTACCTCGGGAATTTCGCGGTTGCGGGTTTGTGTATGCCACTGGCCGACGGTTCCGCGCCCTGTGTTGAACACATATGGGAATTCCTTGCTTGTGGGCAGCGGATTGGCCATTGGCTTCTCGAATACAAACTTGGCTCTCATGTTGGGCGTAAAATAGACGCCGTTTTCAAAAAGTCTGCGGTCGTTGTCGGTTAGGGTTTCGCCCTCGCGGAACGGCCATTGTATGCCCTTGGTGTTTACAATGCCGTCGTAGTCGACGCCGGTGAAGTCTGCGGGCATTCCCTTGGTGCATTGTCTTAATATGTTGAACACATCGCGCGGTGTTCTCCACTTGCTAAGCAGTTCGCCCATGCCCAGAGCCTCGCCCATTTTTAGGAACACTTCAAAGTCGGAATGTTCGTAGGGTTCCCGCTCGAGAACGGGGCGCAGAGCGGAAATCCGGCGCTCGGTGTTTATGAAAGTGCCTTCCTTTTTAAGAGCGGGTACGACCGGGAAGAATACGTCGCAATTGGCGGAGGTATCTGTGTCGTCATAAATTTCATTTACAATTAGCAGGTCGAGTTTTTCCATGGCTTTCTGGAAAGTCTCGTTGTTTGTCCAAGAGTGGCGCGGGTTGGTATGTACGACCCAAAGAGCCTTTATCTCGCCGGCATTAATTTTTTCCACAATGACGTTGTAGGTGAGCGTCGGCTTGTCGGGAAGCATGGAGTCGGGTATTCCCATTGCGGTAGCGCATGCCGCGCGGCGGATAATGTTGTCGTAGTCGCCGCCTCCGGGAAGAATCGCCTGGTTGCTGAGCAGGCGGGAACCCATCGCGTTGGGCTGACCGGTGAGTGAGTTGGCGCCGGTTCCCGGGCGCCCTATGTTGCCTGTCATAAGGGCGATGTTAATGATGGACTGTGCCGTGCGCACGGCTTCATAGCCCTGATTTATGCCCATACACCACCATAGCGACACAGCTTTACCATTGTGTATATGTTCAGCCAGCTCTTTTATTTGCTCGGGCTCAAGGCCGGTATCGGCTTTGGCGTTCTCCAGCTTAAAATCTGCCAAAAACGCCTTGAACGCTCCGAAATTATCGGTATAGTTTTTGATATAGTTGTTGTCTATCCAACCTTTTTCTATCAGATAGTTGGCCAATATGTAGAACAGCTTGAGGTCGGACTTGCCCTTGATTGGATAGTGATAATCGGCGTGCTGGGCTGTTTCGGATTTGCGCGGGTCGATAACGATAAGCTTGCGCCCGGGCTTAGCGCTCTTACGGATGCGATGCCAGACGGCGGGGTGGGCTACCACAGGGTTGGAGCCGATTAGTATTATGGTGTCGGAAAGCTCAAAGTCTTTAAGGGCGTACGGCGGGGAATCGAAGCCGAAGGCTCCCCTGTGAGCAAAAACAGTGGTGGCCATACACAGTCGAGTATTGGCGTCGCAGTTTCCCCTCATATAGCCGCGGATAATATGGCTGAACAACGCCATTTCCTCAAAGGGCATCTGGGCGGTGCTGAGCGCCGCGATGCTTTCGGGGCCGTATTTGGCCTTGATCTCCAGAAGTTTTTTTGCTGTGCCGGAAATCGCGTCGTCCCAGGATACAATCTCAAACGTGCCGTCAGCTTTCTTGATGCGAGGCCGAGGCGAAGGCTTGTGCCGCGATAGCTGCTTGTCGAGGTTTAGCCCCTTAATACACGCAAAACCGTCGTTAACGGAGTATCCTTTGGTGGGAAGCACCTTCACGATCCGGTTGTTTTCCACATAGAAATCGAGGTTGCATGACAATGAACAGTAGTTGCATGTGGACTGTGTTTTTTTCATGATAACCCTCCTTATTTTTTGCCGAGCGACGTTAGTGTTCCAACCGGCTTAAAACCATAGTATCTTTGCGGTCAATTTTCCGCCATGCTTTGTCAGCGACTCCTTGCGTACCACTGCGGGTACGCGGCGGCGTCGCTTCCTAGCCTGGCGAAAAATTGCCGCGCAAATCTACTCTGCTTTTAAACCGGATGAAACACTAGTCTAGCTTGGCGGCGCTGTAGTTGCTGGGGGCCGGAGCTGCCGGGGGTCTATAGGACTCCAGGAACAGGGACAGGAATTTGTACCCAATATAGACCATTACTGCCGTCGTAATGTATAGCTGTACCCCAAAGAAATGGTGGAGCAGACCTGCGATTTCTTCTCTGCCGGTGACGTTCAGGTATCCGATCATGCGGAAGGTGGCCACCAAAGCTATGGCTGAGGGGAATGTCAACGCCGCCAGACCTGGGCCGAACGGGACTCTAAGGTAGCTGGGCAGCAGCATAGCCACACGAATAATTGTAATGAATACTATTATGTAGACACCCACAACGATGGCGTCAATCGGCTGCGGAGTCATGTTCAGGTAGCTTACGAAAAACAGACTGGACGGCGCTAAAAATATGGCGCCCGTGGGCTTGAGTATTACGGGCAAAGGCTTCTTGTAAATGCGCACGAGCATACCTACAAGGATAATTGGGTACACAATATAGCCGTAAATCATGATTGCCTGCAAAATCGGGAGAAAGCCCATCGCCATTCCGCTGACTATGGCCGTCATAAAGCCCATGTAGGTGACGAACCACGTGGGCAGAAACGTGTCGAGTATTACGCCCTTGACGACAAAGCGATATGTAAAGATACACAAGTGAACTGTGTGCAGCGCCACGCCGGCAAGCCAAATAACCTGGCCGGCTATTTGCACATACTCAAATACGAACGCGCCGATTAGCATTGTGAGCATTGAGAAGGTGGCGTACAGACTTGACGGCACCAACAGAAGGTAATCCGCCTTGAACGTATTGTAGTGTACGGTCATCTTAATAATGGCCGCAAGCCATACAAGCGACGCAAGCGCCATAGTGACAACCCTCACGCCGGGGAAGCCTGCCGCCGCTGCCCACATGTTTGAGAGCGTGGCAAACCCGACCGCGGTTGCGATAACGTTCACAGGCAGCAATGCGCATCTCTGGATGATTCCTTTTTGCATAGTTTTCCTCCTTAACTGATGTTTTTGTGCCGGCTTGATAACTTGCAGTTAGTTCCGCTCCAATAGTTGCCGCGGGAAACTACAAGGTTTAAGTGTTGTCAAGAGCCCCCTTTGTTAGCTTATTAACAAACTAGGATATCAAAATTATACAACAGCGCCTTGAAAAGATATGTGACAATAATCACATATCTTTATAGAAATTTGATAAATTGCATATGGGGGCTAGTTCTTTCAATTTATATTTGCGTCTTTCACGCAAGTTTGGTATACTTATAGCTGTTCCACTTGAAAACCATCCCACCAAACTTGCCTTTTTTCCGTAATGCGTCGTCAGCTCCTCCACCTACGCTGGCGCTTCGGATACTAAACGTGTGCCACCGGCACACAGCATCCTAGCGTGCCCTTGGGCACGCGTCGTTGTCGCTTCCTAGCCTTACGAAAAAAATCCTGCGTTTGCTGGGACGGTTTTCAAGTGGAACAGCTATATTTATATTTATACGCGAGGAGTGACGAAATGGCCAAGATGTTTGATCCGATAATGTTGAAGGGCAAGAAGGTCAAGAACCGGGTGGTGTTCCCGCCGGGGGTGTGCTTTGACCCGGGAGTGGTCGGCGGTTTTATAAGCGAAGCCACGGTCGAGCACTATAAGAGGGTGGCGAAGGCCGGCTGCGGAATAATGATCGTAGAAGCTGCGTGCGTCGTCAAGGATGCGCTAATCACGCCCATGCAGTTGGGCATATGGGACGATTCGTTTGTGGAAGGGCTGTCAAAACTGCCGCCCATAGCTCACGCCGAGGGCGCGCTGGCATTGCTGCAGATCGAACATTCCGGGGTCAAGACGCCCGCGAGCGTCACCGACGATCTTGTCGCGCCGTCTGTACACACTTTTGGCGACAATACCGCGCGCGCTCTGGAAGTGGCAGAGATAGAAACAATCTGCAGGCAATTCATCGACGCGGGGGTCAGGGCAAAGAAGGCCGGGTTCGACGGCGTTGAGCTGCACTGCTGCCATGGCTACCTTCTCAATCAGTTCCTGTCGCCCGAGGTCAACCAGCGCGACGATGAATACGGTAAGAATCGCGCGAAACTTGCACTGGACATACTTACAGGGCTTCGCGGGGAAGTCGGCGACGACTTTATAATAGCCGTCCGTATGCCCGGAAACGACCCGGACTTGGCCACGTGCATATCCTACGCCAAGAGCTTTGAAGCGGCCGGGGCGGACTTGCTCCACGTCAGCGCGGGGTTCGTAGTCAAGGCCCCGGACGACCTGGTCTACGAGAAAAACAACATGTATAACTGGATCGTAGCCACAGGCATCGAGATCAAGAAGCACGTAAGCGTACCGGTCGTAGTGGTAAACGGCATCAGAACGCCGGAGCAGGCCCATCACATTCTTGAGACGGGCGGGGTGGACTTCATCGCTATTATGAAAGCCTATATGTGTGATTTTGATTGGATAGAAAAGGCCAGAACGGGTCAAGAGGTCATAAGGTGCCTGCCGTGCAAGAAATGCCTTAGGTTTACGGGCATGTACAACTGCGTACTGACCCAGGAAGAATAGAGGAGAACGTCATGGCAAAAATACCCACGCGAGAGGAAGCCTTCGAGCTGCTAAAGTCTTACAACGAGAGTGAGGCGCTTATAAAGCACGCGCTGGCCGTCGAGGGCGTCATGCGTCATTACGCCCAAAAATACGGCGAAGACGTCGAAAAATGGGGCGTGATAGGACTTCTGCACGACCTGGACTACGAAAAATTCCCCGACCAGCACTGCCGAAAGGTTGTCGAGATACTGCGCGAAAATGAAATTGACGAAGAAGTGATCCGCGCCGTGGCCTCCCACGGATATGGAATTTGCAGTGACGTCAAGCCCGAACACATTATGGAGCTGGTGCTTTACACAACCGACGAACTGACCGGACTGATAAACGCCGCGGCGATAATGCGCCCCTCCAAGTCGGTAATGGACTTGGAGTACAAGTCGGTTATCAAGAAGTATAAATCTCCGAACTTCGCCGCGGGCGTAGACAGGAGCGTCATAGAAAAAGGCTGCGAAATGCTTGACACCGACCTGCAGAGCGTCATAGAAGACGTACTGCTGGGAATGCGCAGCGTGGCGAAGGATATAGGACTGGAATAATAACGGTTACGAGCGAGGGGCTGCAACGCGGCCCTTTTATTATTGATTCTGTCGGCTAAATTTTGTCGCCGTCAATCCAAATGAAATGGTTTTCGTATGTGCAGCCAACGGCAGCGGCTATCCGTTCAAGTTCTGCAATGGAGAAGTTTCCTTTTCGCATTTTTGCATTAAAATTCTGTGGAGATTTGCCTAATCTCCTCGCAAGCTCCGCAACACTTATTCCGGCTCTAACACAAAGTACTCTAATTTTTTCAGATGTTGTCATGTTACACCTCTTATGGCTGCAATGCGGCTCTTTTATTATTGATTTGTCGGCTATATTTCGTCACCGTCAATCCAAATGAAGTGGTTTTCGTATGTGCAGCCAACTGCGTCAGCTATCTGTTCAAGTTCGGCAACATCAAATCTTCCTTTTTTCAGCTTTGCGTTGAAATTTTGTGGAGATTGATCCACTCTTCTTGCAAGTTCAGAAACATTTATTCCTGCTCTAACGCATAGTATTCTAATTTTCTCTGATATAGTCATAGTGCACCTCGTATAGCCTCAAATATCTTGTTTATACACTATCATTTTCAGTTTGTATTGTCAAATTGCCATGATTAAAATTATATAGGAAATTTTAAAAATATATTGTAATTTTAATTATAATATTGTATAATTAAATATATACAGAAAATTTAAAATATAATTTTAAGGAGGTATAACATGAATACTAAAGAGATTTTCAAGCGGCTGGATTTACAACATATCCGGGGGTTTTTGCTTGACGGTAACGCCTGCGATAATAATGTCAGTGACAAGAGCTACGACCAGAGGTTGAAAGCCGCAAGGGAGGCATTTTTTAAGAAAGCCGGAGAAAAATTTTCTGATGATGAGATCGATGATTTTGATGATGACCTTTTCAACTATATAGACGCTACACAAGACGTTTATATGGAGATAGGCTTGATTTGCGGGGCGGTTCTCACGGCGCAATTGCTTCTTACAGGCGAAACCGAAGTCAAAGAATAGACAAATTTCTTGCAAAATAATTCCGCGCGTGGTATAATGGCTGAACAAGAACTTAACGAAGGGATAGACAGCCATGAAGCATATCAAGACAATCAGCGCGAAGCTGCTGAAAACTACGGCAAACTCAGGGGGCTGCGGCAAGTGCCAGGCGTCCTGCCAGTCCGCCTGCAAGACTTCCGTAACTGTGGCAAATCAATCTTGTGAGAAATAATAGCATCATAAATAACTCCACCTTGCAAGTGGAGTTATTTTCATGTATACTGATGCATGGAAAAATGAAGGGATATGTAAAATGATTCATAAATACAGGCTTGGCGGATACAACATCGTAATGGATGTGAACAGCGGGGCGATACATTGCGTGGACGACCTGGCGTTTGACACATTGGACGGCTACACATTGGGCGAGGCGTTTTCGCCGCCCGCGGAACTGCTTGAAAGGTACACGGCCGCCGAAATCGAGGAGGCCGTGGGCGAGATAGGGCAGCTTGTACGGGAAGGGCTCCTGTTCTCGGACGAGGATTATGAATGGGCCACGGCGGCAAAGGGCGGCGCGCCGCTCAAGGCGATCTGCCTGCATGTGGCGCATGACTGCAATCTGCGTTGCGGCTACTGCTTCGCGGGGGAAGGGGAGTACAAGGGCGCGCGCGCCCTGATGTCCGCCGAAACCGCGCGGCGCGCCATAGACTTCCTTGTCGAGAACTCGCGCGGGCGAAGGGAATTGGAAGTAGACTTCTTTGGCGGCGAACCGCTGCTGAATTTCGACACGGTGAAGCAGACCGTCGCGTACGCGCGCTCGCTGGAAGAGCCATACGACAAGAATTTCCGTTTCACGATAACAACCAACGGCATGATGCTTAACGACGAGATCGAAACCTACATCAATGAAGAGATGTACAACGTAGTGCTGTCTCTGGACGGCCGCAAGTCTGTTAACGACGGGATGCGTAAGACCTTAGGCGGCGGCTCGAGCTACGATGCTGTAGTTCCAAAGTTTCAGAAGCTTGTCAAGTCACGCGCGGAATCCAAATACAGATCGGTTTACCTCAGGGGTACATTTACACACGATAATCTGGACTTTGCCAGGGATGTCATACACATGTGCGATCTGGGCTTTCGCAACGTTTCCGTAGAGCCCGTCGTGGCGGAGGCTTCCGAAAGCTTTGCGATCCGCGAAGAAGACCTGCCGCGTATTTTCGACGAATACGAGGCGCTTGCGGGGCAGTTGCCGGAGCGTGACGGCCTCAACTTCTTCCACTTTAACATCGATCTGAGCGGCGGGCCGTGCGTCATAAAGCGTCTGACCGGCTGCGGCGCGGGTACGGAATATCTGGCGGTTACGCCCGAGGGGCACATCTACCCGTGTCACCAGTTCGTGGGGCGCGAGCCGTACATGCTGGGAAACCTTGACGAGGGCGTTGCCAACACACAGTTGCGGGATCGGCTTGGCGCATTGAATGTCTACACAAAGCCCGACTGCGTGGATTGCTGGGCAAAATTCCACTGCGGCGGGGGGTGCGCCGCCAACTCGCTCACTTTCGGCGGGGACTTGCGCGCGGCGTACAAGATCGGCTGCGACATGCACCGCAAGCGCGTCGAGTGCGCGATAATGATGAAGGTTGCAGAGGAGGCCGCACAATAATGCACGAAGCGCTTGAGCAATACATCAACGCCACCAATACCCACGATTTCGCGGAGGTATCGAAATGTGTACACAAGGACGCGGTATACTACTTCACGGACAGAACCTGCGCGGGCATTGACGAGATTAAGGCGTATTTTGAAAAAGGCTGGGCCACGATAGCTGATGAAAAATACTGGGCTACCGACGTTAACTATATATTACAGACTTCCAGCACGATGGTCTGCACTTACAATTTTAACTATGCCGGATATGTGAACGGCAAGTATGCAGAGGGAAGTGGACGAGCCACAAACGTATTCGCGAAAGAGGATGAAGGCGGCTCGTGGAAGCTCTTGCACGAGCACCTGAGCCGTATTAGATAACCGGAAGTATTTACTAAGGAGGTAACGCATGAGAAGCAAACCGAAAAGCATTGCAACTCTCATACTGATGATTGCTCTGGCGGCAGGGCTTGGCCTTGTATCGCATTTCGGCGTGAACGAGGACGGCCTGTTCAGCTATGGAAACATAAACCTGGGGCTTGACCTGAAGGGCGGCATCAACATACTGTACGAGGCCGACGTACCAAACCCGACGTCCGAGGAAATGGCTGCCGCGCGCACGCTGATCCAGGGGCGGCTTGACCGCCGCGGTTACACCGACGCCGAGGTCGCTCAGGCGGGCGCGAACAGAATCCGCGTGGACATCCCAGGTGTGGCCGACACCGAGGAGGCCATCAACACAATAGGCCGCACGGCGCAGCTTATGTTTGTGGATCAGGAGGGCAGTATCCTTTTGACCGGCATGGACGTGCAGACGGCGCGCCTTGGCACTCAGGCGCACGAGTTCACAGGTATCAGCGAGCCCGTTGTACAACTTGAATTTACAAGCGAAGGGGCGCGCCTCTTTGATGAGGCGACCGCCGCTAACATCGGGCGTCCGCTCTATATTGTTATGGATGACACCGTCCTCTCCGCGCCCGTGGTAAACGCGCGCATCTCGGGGGGGAACGCCGTTATAACCGGAAACTTTACGGCGCCCGAGGCGGAAGAACTGGCGGCAGATATCCGCGCCGGTTCGCTGCCGTTTGGGCTGGACGTGCTCAGCGTACACAACGTAGGCGCAAGGCTTGGAGCCGAGTCGCTTGAGCGCAGCGTAGCCGCGGGCTTTATCGGCTTCGGGCTGACCGTCATTATCATGGCCGTTATATACCGCGTTTCGGGTCTTGCGGCCAATCTCGCACTGTGCATATTCCTGGGGATCAAGTTCTTCATAATCAGCGCGCTGGGCATTACGCTCACGCTTCCGGGGCTTGCGGGCATCGTGCTTTCCGTGGGCGTCGCCGTTGACGGCAATATAATAATATTCGAGCGCATGAAGGACGAACTCGTGAATGGCCGGAGCCTGCGCGCAAGCCTTGAACACGGCTTTTCCCGCGCTATACCCGCCATTGTGGACTCCAGCGTCACGACGATCATAGCCGGCGTCATACTATTCTGGCTGGGAACCGGCCCCGTAATGAGCTTCGCCAGCACGCTCGTGATCGGAATTGTCGTATCAATGTTTACGGCGGTCGTCATTACCAAGATAATTATGAAAGCGCTGATCGGACTGGGGATCAAAGACCTGCGCCTGTACGGCCTGAGCTCGAAGCCGGCAGCCGCTGAAGAATAGGCAGGTACTAAGGATGACATTCAATATAAAAATTATCGAGAACCGTAAGAAGTACTTTATGATATCCGCCATTGTGATTGCCGTCGGTGTGCTGGGTATGATAGTTAACATTGCGATGGGCAATGGGGCGTTTAACCTTGACGTCGAGTTTACGGGCGGCACGGAGATAACCGTGGACGTCACAAGCGACTTCGAGGTCGCGGATATCGAGAGCATAGTGATGGAGGCGACGGGAATCGTTCCCTCTCAGCTTCAGCGTGTTACAGGTACGAATCAAGTGTCGATCAGAATGCACGAGCTCGCAGTAGAGCAGCGCAGCGCGCTTATCGAAGCAATGGTCGCCGCGTACGGCCTCAACGCCGAAGAAGATATCTCGATGTCGGACGTAAGCGCCACGATAAGCGGCGAGATGCAGCGCAGCGCAATTATCGCCATCATTTCGGCGTGCGTCGCGATGCTGCTGTACATCGCGGTACGCTTCCGCGACTTTAAGATCGGCATGAGCATGATTATCTCGTCTGTGCACGATGTTATAATAGTGCTGCTGTGCTACAGCATTTTGCAGATATCTCTGAGCTACTCATTTATCGCGGCGATGCTTACCGTGGTCGGCTTTTCGATCAACGCCACGATAATAATTTTCGACAGATTCCGCGAAAACAAGCGCTTGACCGCCGAAAGAATGAAGGAAAACCTGATGATGAGCCGCAAGTCCATCAAGGAGCCTACTGTCGAGGAACAGCTTGATCTTTCGATCAACCAGACCCTGCTGCGCTGCGCGTATACGGCGCTGTTTGTGCTGGTGGTTACGCTTTGCCTGTATGTGCTTGGCGTACCCGCGATACGTGACTTTATACTGCCGATCATCGTGGCTACGATCTGCGGTACGTACTCGTCAATATTCATAGCCGGCCCGATATATTACATGATGAACCAGAGGGAAGCGGCAAAAGCGGCAGAGGCTTAACATGAAGCTGAGCTTCCGCCTGGACGCCTTTGAAGGCCCGATGGACTTGCTGTTGCACCTGATCGAAAAGAACCAGATAAACATCTACGACATACCAGTCGCGATGATTACCGAGCAGTACCTGGCGCACTTGGAGCAAATCAGGCAAGCCAAGGACATGGCTTCGATAAGCGAGTTCCTTGTAATGGCCGCGACCTTGCTGGAAATAAAGTCGCGGATGCTGCTTCCGGCTGTGTTAAGGCGGGTTGGCGACGCGGAAATCGACCCGCGCGAAGAGCTTGTCAACCGCTTGATCGAGTACAAGAAGTACAAGCGCGTAACCGCCGACTTCGCCGAGAAAGAGCTTGTCGGAGAACGCTATGTTTTCCGTGCTCCCGATGCGCAGATGCTTGAGCGTGTGCGAAACGACGGCGCGCCGGAGCTTGACGGCATACTGGAAGGCATAAGCCTGTCGCGGCTGCTCGAAGTTTGCCGCGAAACGCTGAGCCGCCGCGAAGTTTCGCCGGAAAGCCCCGAAGTCTCGTACAATGTATTGGCGCCCGAAGTCTACACCGTCGAGGACAGGATAGAACACGTGATGGGGATTCTCGCGAACCGCTCATCTTTAAGCTTCAATAGTCTGCTTGAGCGCGTAGCCTACAGGGCGGAAGTCATTGTGACCTTTATCGCGGTGCTTGAGCTTGCGAGGCAGCAGCGGATATGTATTCGCCAGGACGGTATTTTCGGGGAAATACTTATTTTTGCCGACTAAGAGCCTATCCAGCAATAAGCGACTTCGTACTTTTTTAGCTTTTTGCCTCGATGCGTCGCCACTTCCTCTGCCTACGCCGGCGCTTCGGATGCTAAACGTGTGCCACCGGCACACAGCATTCTTGCGAACCACAAGGGTTCGCGGCGGCGTCAGTTCCTAGCACTGCGACAA
>WRAW01000020.1 GCA_009780015.1 Defluviitaleaceae bacterium
AAAAACCCATCACCGCGACAATCACAACGATCACTACGCCGCAGACCCAGAGATTCTGGCGCAGCCACTCTTCGCCGCCCAAGCCGTCTATGGCTCGTAACACAAACCCGGGCAGATCGGCCGGCGCGCCGCTCAGCAACGTATCCACAGTAAACCGCGTGACCAGCGGTACGGTAAGATTCAGCGTAGACGCGACAGCCCCGCATAGTATACCGAATATAAACAGGGACTTGCTGCCCTCGCAAAGACGCCATAGTTTTTTTACAACACTCAAGTTAACACCTCGTAGCTGTACGGCAGTTTCAAGCGGAACGGCGATAGTCCGCAAATATCACTCGCTTATTGTAGCATTTGTTGGGGGCTTTGTAAAGCCGATGAAGTATCTGTTCTATATAAAACAGCGCCGCACGTCCTGCGTGTGCGGCGCTGTTTTCGCGTTGTATTACAACTCTATATTAAAGCCTGTGTTTTCATCGTCATCCCCGTCATCCTCCTCGGGCTGCTGACGATATTGGGTAAGCTGACTTTCTTGAAGCTTGGCGCTTTCGCGGTACATGCTGATTACGGCGGAGTTTATGGCGGCGTCTGTTCTGGCGATGCCCAGGTTGAGCTTACTCAAGTGCCGGTTTCTGAAATCATGAGGGTCGCTATAGCCTGATTGCACGCTGAATATGCCTTCGCTTCCTACTTTAACGTAATTGCTGTTGTCGTTCTCAATGGCGCGCCGGACATGCCCGGCTTCTTCCGCCAAAGCCGCGCGGGTTTGCCTTAAAACACTTATGTTGTTCTGATTCACGGCGATCTGGGTCAAACTCAGGATAGCCGAGCGCTCACGCTCTTCTTCCGCTTCTTCGCGATCCTTATGTATGGTGTCCTGCTCCGCCTGCTCTTCACGTACCCGGCTGTTTTCATCTATCAGAGCCTTTTGCCGGTGCATTTCACGCTCGACGGCGATGGATTCTCTTTCCGCGCGGTTTTCGTGGATTTGGTTAATCCTGTCTACCAGGCTGGACACCTTCGACATCCTTAGATCAAAGTCCATATCTGAACTCTTGATCTTCTGCATTCTTTCCTGCAGATCCCTGATCTGCTTGTCTTCGCGCGCGCGGAGCTGCATCTCACGTCTTCTTTCCTGTATGCGCTCCTGAACAATACTGTCTCGGCGCGAAATCCTGCCGCCTGAGCGCCGCTGGCCTTCCGAAGCCTGTGCGTGGGCGTTGTTTGCGTTTGCAATTATATTTGCAGGTGTAATATTCAATTCCTTCACCTCGTTCCGTCAAATTCTCCGGTATAAATATATATCGGCTTCACATATAAATTAGTTTAGCGCTTGACAAAAATTTTCGCAGGATATATCCGGTTGACATGATGGGCAGACTTACGATATACTTTTATCTGGAAACTTTGTGACTGGGTGATGGCTATGCGGTTTGGAAGAATTGATTTGAGCACGATGCCGTATCCGGGAATGAGGACGGTCAAGACGGCCATCGCGGTCGTTTTTGTGATGTCTTTTTACAGGATGACGATGGGTGCGGAGTTTTGGATGAACGGCGCGATTCTGGCGTCCATTGTGGCTATCATCTGTCTGCAGGAGTCTGTCGACAAGACGCTGAAGGAAGGCGCGGCGCGCATCCTGGGCACTTTCCTGGGCGGCGTGGCCGGAGCGGCAATGGTCGCCACAGGACTGCGGGATCACCATTTTGTCCTGTTTATAATCGCGGCGGGAATTTGTATTGTCGCGGTAATATATATATGCAACCTCATGGACAAAAACAGCAGCGTGCCTATAAGCTGTGTCGTGTTCATGATGGTAGTGCTTAACACGTCGGGCGTGTCGCCGGTGTTTCACGCTTTTGTCAATGTGATCGATACGATGGTTGGCATTGGGGTTGCGTATGGCGTCAACAAGCTGGTCTATGCGCCGAACCCGCGGCGTGTGCTGTACAAACAGCGCGCGGCGAGCGCGCAAGCCGGGCAGATGTTGGAAAATTCAGAAGATGAACAACAAAAGGAGAGCTGATTGTCACATGAAAACACAGAAAAAGGTTTGCGCGATACACGATATATCGTGCGTTGGAAGATGTTCGCTGACTGTGGCGCTGCCGATACTTTCGGCGGCCGGAGTGGAGTGCAGCGTGCTGCCCACCGCCGTACTTTCAACGCATACGGGAGGTTTTACGGGGTTCACCTACCGCGATCTCACCGAAGACATAACTCCGATTTCACAGCACTGGCAGACTCTGGGCATAGGCTTTGACGCGATGTACAGCGGGTTTTTGGGATCGTTCGAGCAGCTTGACCTTGTGGCGGGACTGTTTGACACATACAGAGGAGACGGCCTGGTAATGGTCGATCCCGTAATGGCGGACGAGGGCAAGCTGTACGGCGTGTACTCGCCCGAAATGGCGCAGGGCATGGCCAAGCTGTGCGCCAAGGCCGACATAATTATTCCGAACCTGACGGAGGCCGCGTTTATACTGGGGGAACCCGCCGACAACTGGGAGGGGCCGCACTCCGAAGCGTTTGTCACGGAAACTCTGCGAAAACTGGCGAAGCTTGGCCCTTCGCGGGTTGTGCTGACCGGCGTCACATTCGAGTCCGGCAAGATAGGCGCAGCGGCGCTGGATACGGTGGGCGGAAAGGTTGGATATGCGTTCTCGAAGCGCGCCGAAGGACATTTTCACGGAACGGGAGACACTTTCGGAAGCGCCATGCTTTCCGGCTTACTGAACGATATGTCTCTGCAAGACTCGATGCAGTTGGCTGTGGATTACGTAAGCGCCAGTATAGAACTTGCGCTGGCGACATCACGCGAACGCCGCTACGGCGTTCCGTTTGAGCAAGCTCTGCCAATGTTCATGAAGCGGCTTGGGCTGCTGTAAGCCTGCAGGTGACTTATGCGACCCAAGCTCAAGCGCCCGATTCTCACATATGTACTTGCGGCAGCCAACGCGTTATGCGTTATACTGCTGTGCCTTTACGCAGCAGTACACATTCCCACGTTCAATCTTGCCTTCTACAACTGGCAGTATTCTGTTAACGACACCTACAATGTCGTAGCCATGGAGGAAGAGGAACTCATGCGGGTAACCCGGCATATGCTCGACTATATGCGCGGCAGAACGCCCGAGCTGCAGGTCTACGCGCTCGTAGGCGGACAGATGCGCCCGTTTTTCAGTGAACGCGAAGTGCTGCATATGGTGGACGTGTACGAACTGTTTGTACTGGGCGACTTGCTCCGCAATATTGCCGTGGCTTGGTTTGTGGCGACTCTTGTGCTGCTTGTGTTTATGCGTGTGCCTGTAATTCCGACTCTTGCAAAGGCTTACAGATGGGTCATCGGCACGCTGATTGCGCTCACGGCGGCGCTGACCGCGCTTATCGCGTTCGACTTCGATCACTCGTGGAGGGTATTCCACGAAATATTCTTCGATAATGACCTCTGGCTTCTCGATCCAGCCGTAGAGCTGCTGATAAATATTGTTCCGCTGCCGTTTTTTTTGACGTTATCAATATTTGTTGGGGTAATATTTCTAGTGATGCTGGCCGCGCTGTTTGTCGCCGCCCACATTGTCTGTAAGGGCGAACACCGGGAAAGGCTGAAACTATGATCGCTTTTGTGTTGAACGTTCTCGGATTTATTGCCCTTGTGTTTCTGTGGGTGCTACTGCTGGGAATTGCGTTGTTTGCGCTGGTGATGTTTGTGCCAATCCGCTACAAGTGCGAAGGGGATGTAAACGGCTGGGATTTCAGCGGATCTGCCAGAATTTCGTGGCTCTTCGGCATCATAGCGGTTGCGCTTGAACCGGATCAGGTGATTTCGCTGCACATAATGGGAATACGTGTCTGGCGCAGTGTCAATAATAATATTAATGAAGACAGCGACACTGAAACGCCCGCCGAGCAAGCCGCTGCGGACGGCGAACCCGCAGTGGCGGTTGGGAAGCCGGATACGAAGCCAAAGGAGAGTAAGCGCGCACCAAAAGCTGAAGGCGAGAAGCTTACGGATACAATCAAGAGCGTTTGGCAAAACTTTGAGAGCATCAAAAACTATCCCGACAAGAGCGAGATAGTTAGCCAGATCGTGCTGCTGACAAAGCGCGTGTTAAGTACGGCGCTGCCCGAGCGTTTGGACTTGCACGGAGTTTTCGGCTTCGATGATCCGTGCAATACGGGACTTGCGACCGGCGCCATAAGTGTGTTTGAGACGTTTGCTCCCCAGCGGATAAGGCTGAGCGTAGCGCCAGACTTCTCGCGGAAAATACTCGAGTTGAAGCTGCTGGTGAAGGGGAAAATTTCAGCGGTTTCGATGGTGATCCCGTTCTGCAGGTTTCTGTTCAGTAAACCCATATGGAAGCTGGTCAAGCAATTGTTGAAGTTTAGAAAAAAGTTGCGCAGGAAATCAAAACCAAAGAATACACCCGCTATGCAAGAATAAAATACTTAGGAGGGCGACACGTATATGGCAAACAGTTTTAACAGCAACATTGAGGCGCTGCTTGGCAAATTGGAAAATTTCGTAACAACAAAAACAGTCGTGGGTGAGGCTATCCATCTGGACGGCATAATACTTCTGCCGCTGGTCGAAGTAACCTTCGGAGCGGCGGCCGGAGCGAAGGACTCCGGCAAGGTTAACGAGAATCACGAAGCCGGCGCGGGCGGCGTCGGAGGGCGCATAATCCCGTCGGCCGTAATAGTCATCAGCGATGGAAACGTGCAGCTCGTAAACGTCAAGAATCAGGACAGTTTGAACAAGCTGATAGACCTCTTCCCGGGGATACTGTCAAAGTTCAACGTCGGCAAGAAGTCCGAAGGCAAGGACGACTCAAAGCCGGAAGATATAAGCTGGGTGTAATGCCTAAAAAATACGAAAACCGCTTTTTCAGGCAGGTGAAAAGTGCGATAGACACGGTGTTTGTACGTGATTATCGCACTTTCGTACATTTTAGTGAACTTCATAGAAAAAGAGAGGTCGCAAAACATGGAATTAGTTTTACGTGAAATGATAGCCGGTGAAGCAAAAGTGGTTCAATCTCTCGGGATAAAGAGTTTTTTACGATCCCTTGAGGGTTTTTACGTTTCTAAGCCGGTAACGGCGCGGGTTGCTGTGAAAGGCGATGAAATAGTCGGCGGCTTTTTATATGCAATTGAAAATTGCGGCGAAAAGAAGCTGGGATTTGTTGATTTTTTCTTTGTTGATCCGGTATATGCCGGGCAAGGGATTGGCCGTGCGCTGTGCGAGGAAGGAGCTTCATACCTATGGGCGGAGGGCTGCGACTACTTAGCGACATTTGTCCGGGATGATAACGTAGGCTCGTGGGCAGCTTTTGAAAAGGCGGGTTTTCTGCGCGCCGACCTGCCAAAGGTCGCAGGGGCGCTGGGCTTGGCCGGTTTTGTCAAAGCGTATGTGAAACATCTATACGGAGTTTGTATCGGCTGTGACTTATATTTTGCCGTATGCCCTGAAAACCAGGCCAATCTGCCTGCATATTCAAAAAAGTCCGGCATTGGTCAAATGGTGCTGCATGTTCTGGCAAACATCACGTTTTTGATGATTCTGATTCTCAGCACCATGGGGATTTCAAATGTTATTTCCGACCCTGCCCTTATTATTTCTGTTCTTCCGTCTCTTTTGATTATTTTTGGCGGAACGATAACCTTAGGCTACATAGGCACTTTGTTTTCCAAACGGAAGTGGCATTACCGTATGGTCAGCGGCGGCTTGCTGCTAAGCTTGATTTTCAGCGTTTTTGGGATGTTTATTCCGGTGGCGGGAAACTGGTATCCCGACCGATATGAGAATACGTCAAAATTCCGCGCCGACATGTTCATAAGCGCCATTTTGCCGTGGATATACCTGATTGGCCTGTTCGTGATAATAAGGCTTGCCGGTGATGAGATCGGGTTTTTAAGCAGCGGGCTTTGGACAGTAGGTGCGCTCTTAATGTTTAGGTGCATACCCTTTTCGGTCGTTAACTTGGGTAGTGTGCGCGTGTTCCGGTGGAACAAGGTTCTGTGGGCCGTAATGGTTTTGGCGTCTATATTTATTGTGTATTTTTGGTAAGAGATGATTTTTTCGCTGCGTCGCAGAGGTCGTGCAGGAAGCAACCGTCGCATTCAGGGGCGCGGGCTTTGCAGATTTTGCGGCCGTGGGCGATAAGCTGGGTGTTGTAGCGTATCCAGTGGGATTTGGGAAGCAGCTTCATCAGCACGAATTCTAGCTTTTCGGGGTCGGTTTCGGCGGAGATGTCGAGCTTGTTGGTTACGCGCTTGACGTGGGTGTCCACGACTATCGACGGTATGCCGAAGATGTGACCGCGCACGACGTTGGCGGTTTTGCGCCCTACGCCCGGCATTGCGGTCAGCGCGCCAATGTCGCTTGGCAGTTCTCCGCCGTGTTTGTCAAGGATGATCTGCGCGCAGCCTTTAAGCCCCAGCGCCTTGTTACGGTAGAAGCCCGTGGAGCGCACGGCTTCCTCCAGCTCTTCGATAGGCGCGGCGGCAAAGTCTTGCAGGCTGGGATATTTATCGAACAGGTATGTCGTCACGATGTTGACTCGGTCGTCCGTACACTGGGCGCTTAGGATTGTCGCAAGCAGCAACTGCCAGTTTCTTGCCGGATCAAAGTTAAGGTAGCACCTTCCAATGTCGCCGTAAACATCGTCCAGCGCTGCAAGTATGCTTGTTATACGCTTCTTTTTTGTCATAGTGTGATCTCCACTGTTGTGCCTTCTCCCAGCTTGCTCCTGAGTTCTACGGTTCCTCCGTGATGATGAGTGATATGTTTTACGATCGACAGACCGAGACCTGTGCCGCCCGTGCGCTTGCTGCGGGACTTGTCGACGGTGTAGAAGCGCTCGAACACGCGGGCAATGCTTTCCTTTGGGATGCCGATGCCGGTGTCGCTGACCGCTATGCGCGCCCGTCCGTCGGTTTCGCTAAGTTCCACGAGCACACTTCCGCCTCGTTTGTTGTACTTTATGCCGTTGTCGACTATGTTCAGGAGCATGTCGTGAAGCATGTCCGGGTTTGCCGTGACGGTGGGGCAGTTCCCTGACTGCGCCAGGCCTACGTCGCTTTCGGCGGCTTTGAGCGCAAGGGATTCAAACACTCTAGCGGTTATCGACAGGATGTCGCAGGGCGATTTTTCCCCGCTGCCGGCTCTTTCGTCAAGCTTTGAGAGCAGTATTATATCGTTTATTAAGACGAGCAAGCGGTTTGACTCGTCCATTATTTTTTGTGCGAAAATAGGGATGTCGCCGGGCTTCGCAATATTGCTGCGTATGATCTCGGCATAGCCGACGATGGTGGTCAGAGGGGTTTTTAGTTCGTGGGAGACGTTTGCGGAAAACTCGCGACGCATCTGTTCGGCGGCGGTCTTTTCGCTTATGTCCAGTATGAGGATGATGGCGCCGCTTTCCGCGGCCGAAAATAGCATCTGATATGTACGCGCGCCGATTGTCGTGGCGAACTCTGAGCTTTCGCCGGATACGGCGGTCTTGGCGTGCGCCAGGAATTGCTGATCGCGCGTCAGGCTGATTAGGTTGCGGTTAAAAAATTCGCCGGATACCCTGAAGTGCGATCTGGCGCTCTTGTTTATTGACACTATACGGCGTTTTTCGTCAAGCAGTATCAGTCCTTCGTTCATCTGCGACGTTATATTCTCGAACTTGGCTTCGTTCTGGCGGATTTTATGAAGCTGCTCGTCGCGCTGCGCAATCAGAGACGCGATTCTGCGCGAGAAGGGGTGGAGTTCGTCCCAGATTTTGAAAGGAACAAGGTCGAGCAGATCAATGTCGTTGAGCGGCTTGGCTATGGAGTTGCTTATGCCACGTGCGATAAAGAACGCAAGAACGGCGAAAATACACATAAGCGCGAAAATTATGGGAAGTCGTCCGACTAAAGGGCTAAGAAGCTCCGGGAGGAAGCCTGCGGCGGCAACCCCGGCAATCGTCAGAGGCAATATACGCGTGAAGATCAGCCGTTTCATGATATCCGATAGCCGACGTTGCGCACGGTTTCGATACGCTCCGCTTTGTCGCCAAGCTTTTGGCGAAGCGTTTTTATGTGCATGTCGACAGTGCGCGATTCGCCCTCGAACTCGAAGCCCCATACGCTTTCGATTATCTGGTTGCGCGTGAGCACGGTTCCACGGTGCAGCATAAGATATAGCAGGAGCTCGAACTCCTTGTATGTAAGCTGTAACGGCACGTCGTCCACAACTACGCGCCGCTGATCGGGAAATATTTCTATGCCGCCCACCGCAAGCGGCGCGCTTACGGCGGCGTCGGACGCCGTCTTGCCGCAGCGGCGCAGTACGGCCTTGACGCGCGATGTCAGTTCCAGTACGCTGAACGGCTTTGTAACATAGTCGTCCGCGCCGAGGTCAAGGCCGCGGATTCGCTCGTGTTCGCCGCCCTTCGCCGTCATTATTATCACGGGTATAAGGGATAGATCGGAGTCCTTGAGCTTACGCAAAATCGCAAGGCCGTCTCCGCCCGGTTCCGGAAGCATCAGGTCGAGCAGCAGCAGTGAGGGTTTTGCGCCCCCGCGTATTTCACGCCAGAAACCTTCGCCGTTTGCAAAGCCGGTCGTCGAGAATCCCGCGCTCTCGAGCGCGTACGACACAAGCTCACGGATATTGTCGTCGTCTTCCAGTATGAATATGCTGTCCATTCCAGCCTCCTGTCAATAGGATTTTTATTCCCGAAGAGGTCTAATGCGAAGCGAAGCCGCAGTTTGGGAACACGCACGCCGGGCAGTTCAGGCATAGTCCGCCGTGGCCGAGTTTTGCGATATCTTCATTTGTGACGGGGTCGTCAGCGAAGAACTTTGGCAGCAGTATGTCGAAAATCGTCCGCTTAGAGTACATTACGCACCCAGGAAGCCCAAGGACGGGTATGCCGCCGCTGTAATAAGCCACAAGCATCATCGCGCCAGGCAGGACGGGCGCGCCGTATGTAACGATTCTTGCGCCGCTGTTGCGGATCGCCAGAGGAGTCCGGTCGTCCGGGTCTACGCTCATTCCTCCGGTCAGGATGATGAGCTGCGCGCCCTCTGCGGCATAGTCGTGAATTGCTTGAGTCTGCGCCGCGTGGTCGTCGCCGATGACCCTCGTGCCGATGATGGTCGAGGGGAACTCGGCAAGCTTGGACGTTACAACGGGTGTGAACGCGTCTGCGACCATTCCTGACGCGACTTCGCTGCCCGTGGTAATAATGGCGCAATTCTTGCGGACAAACGGCATTACGCTAAATATCGGCTTGCCCGCGCCGGCCTCTCTTGCACGATCCAAGGTCAGGCGCTCTATAAGCAGCGGGATCACGCGCATACCGGCTATTTTGTCGCCCTTGCGCACGACCGTGTCGCCGTGGCGCGAGGCGATTACAAGTTTGCCGATGGAGTTAACCTTTGCGAGTTTTTCGGCGTCGACCTTGAGGAGGCCGTCCTCTTCCGCAAAAATGTCGATCCGGCCCTCACCGGGCGCTTTTGACGACATATTCGCGGACATTGAAATAGAGGCGAGCACGGCCGCGCCCTCGTCCTCGTGAGCCATGTCTTCGCCTATTTCCAAGATATATATGTGTTCCTTGCCCATCGAAAGCAGCACGGGAATGTCCGATTCCCGCACGACATGGCCTTTCTTGAACCGCGCCCCCTTGAACTCCCCGGGGATTATCTGCGTGAGGTCGTGCGGGATGACATAGCCCACGGCGTCTTCGGTACGTATCAATTTCATGTTTACGCGCTCTCCAGCTTTTCGATTCCGCGCCTTATGCGGCGCAGGCTCTCGTCGCGGCCAAGGAGTTCGGCCAGCTCGGGGGCTCCGCAGGGGGACGATTCCTTGCCGGAAAGCGCCGTGCGGACAGGCCAGAACAACTGACCGTTCTTGATGCCCTCTCTCCGTATTAATTCTTCCATCTCACGGCGGATATTTTCAAGACTCCAGCCGCTTACGGATTCGAGACGCGGTAATATTTTCTTGAGATTTTCGAGGGAACTGACGGCGGTCGTCTTCATTTTGCCGTGCTCGAACAGGCTGACGGCGTATTCCGGCAGTTCGTCGACAAAGTCCAGCAGGGTGGGAATGTCGCTGAGAAACTCAATGCGCGGCTGGCACAGACCGGCCAGCATTCTAAGGTCGGCGCCCGGGGCTTTCACGGCGTCCTTCAGGTACGGCTCGGCCATTACAAAGAAGCTCTGTTCGTCCATTTTCTTGAAGTATTCCGAGTTCATCCATGTCAGCTTGACCCTGTCGAATATGGCGGGGGACTTGCTCAGCCCCTTTGTGTCGAAGATTTCCTCGAGTTCGCGCAGGCTGAATATTTCGCGCTCGCCGCCGGGGCTCCAGCCCAGCAGGGCGATATAGTTGACAATGGCTTCGGGCAGGAAGCCTTCTCTTAGCAAGTCTTCAAAGGACGAGTCGCCGAGGCGCTTCGAGAGCTTCTTGCCGGAATTGCCCATTACGGGCGGCAAGTGTATATACGCGGGGACGTCCCAGCCGAACGAGTGATACAGCAGGGTGTACTTGGCCGCGGACGAAACGTACTCCGCACCGCGTACCACGTGGGAGATATCCATAATGTGATCGTCGATTACATTGGCGAAGTTATAGGTCGGGTATCCGTCCGCCTTTATGAGTATCTGGTCTTCGATCTCGGTGTGCGAGACTGTTATCGCGCCGAATATTTCGTCGTGAAAAGTCGTTTCGCCTTCGGGTACGAACTGGCGTATTACGCAACTTTCGCCGCTTTCGGCGCGTGACCTTGCCTCTTCCTTGGAAATCGCGTGGCAGAGACGGTCGTACTTTGCGTACTCGTCGTGCTCTTTAAGGCCCTCCAGCCGCTCCTTGGAGCAGAAGCAGATGTAGGCGAAGCCTTTGTCGATCAGCTCATTGGCGTACTTCACATAGATGCCGCGGCGTTCCGACTGAACATAAGGGGCATACGGGCCGCCGATGTCCGGGCCTTCGTCGTGCTGGAGTCCGGCCACTTTCAGCGTGTTGTAGATGATATCAAGAGCGCCTTCCTTTTGGCGTACAATGTCGGTATCTTCTATCCTCAAAAGGAACTTGCCGCCGCTTGAGCGCGCGATAAGGTATTCATACAGCGCCGTGCGAAGGTTGCCGATGTGCATGTAGCCCGTGGGGCTGGGGGCAAATCTGGTTCTTACCGGATTAGCGTCATTTGTGCTCACTGTTAACGACTCCTTTGTTAGTACAGTCATTACACTTTAATTCAGACCAAAATTTTGTGGAACCCCGCCTGTATCAGGGCGGGGCTTCCAGAAAATTTTGGGACCTTTTTAAAGTGTAATGACTATAGTACATGCTATTTTCTTAAAAATTTTCTACTTTACATATTAAGCGATTTGTGTAAAGATGTAAATATGTAAAGTGAAAATTTTCTGAACTGAAGGGAGGATATTTATGGTTCACCTGACTGTATTTCTGTTAGTGCTGGCCGTCGTCGCATTGCTGGCGGAAATGTTCGTGCCCGGCACGGAAGTTTTTGGCGTTGTCGGCTTTATCGCCCTTGTAGTGTCGGCTGTGCTGGCCGTGGTGTTTGTGCCCGGAGGCTGGTTTATTGTTGCGGGTCAGGTAGTGCTTCTTGCGTGTTTCGCACGCTTCTTTGTCAGGCTGATTCAGAGGAAGCAGCTCCAGGGCAAGGTCATCCTGAATGAGACTCTTTCCGAAGATGTACCGGCTCATGATATGAGCGGCTTCGTCGGCAAGGAAGGCATTACCGCTACGGCGCTTCGTCCCTACGGCGAAGCTGACTTTGAAGGCGCGCGTATGGAGGTAAGCTCCGGCGGCCCGATGATCGAGAAGGGAACAAAGGTGCGCGCCGTCGCAATACGAGAGAGTAAGCTGATTGTACGACCGTCAGAGGGCAATTAATGAGCGCATACAACGTTTGTAGTACGTTGGTTTAGTCAAGATTAGGAGGATTAGAATGGACTTCATGTTTATATTTGTGGTTTTGTCGGTATTGCTGCTGGTTCTGCTGTTTTTCAGCTTTGTGCCGGTGGGTTTGTGGATATCCGCGATATCGGCCGGTGTAAGGGTCAGTATACTGTCTCTGATCGGTATGCGACTTCGCCGTGTCAGCCCTCACAGGATCGTGCGCCCGCTTATAAGGGTGACGAAGGCCAACCTCCCCGTGCCGATCAACCAGCTTGAATCGCACTACCTGACCGGGGGCAACGTCGACTCTGTGGTCAACGCAATAATCGCCGCCCAGCGCGCAAACCTCGAACTGCCGTTTGAGCGCGCCGCCGCCATAGACCTGGCTGGACGCGACGTATTTGAGGCCGTGCGGATGAGCGTTACTCCTAAGGTTATCGAAACTCCCATGATCTCCGCGATGGCCATCAACGGCATCGAGGTCAAGGCCGTAGCGCGGGTGACAGTCCGCACAAACATCATGCGGCTGGTCGGCGGCGCCGGAGAGGCGACTATAATCGCCCGCGTCGGCGAAGGAATCGTAACAACTATAGGCTCCGCCCCGACGCACAGGGAAGTGCTTGAGAACCCCGACCTGATCTCGAAGAAGGTGCTGGAAAAGGGTCTTGACGCCGGCACGGCCTACGAAATTCTGTCAATAGACATAGCCGACATAGACGTTGGCCGCAACATCGGCGCGCAGCTTATGATCGACCAGGCCGAAGCCGACAAGCGCATAGCCCAGGCTAAGGCCGAGGAACGCCGTGCCCTCGCCGTGGCTCAGGAACAGGAGATGCGCGCCCGCGTGGAAGAGATGAGGGCAAAGGTAGTGGAATCGGAATCCGAGGTCCCCAAGGCGCTTTCGGAAGCTCTCAGAAGCGGCAACTTCGGGTACATGGACTATATCGGGCTGCAGAACAAAATGGCCGACACAAAGATGCGTGAGAAGATAGGCAATATGCAGGTTGACATATCCGCGAAGCCTGTAGAATAGCTTCTAAAGCTTGGGCGTGTCGTCCTTGGCACGCCCAAAGACTTTAGAACCTGTGCTCATAGGATGGGAACGGCGTCTTAGCGGTCGAATTCCACCCCACGAAGCCAAAACCGGGCTTTATGGGGCCCCGGGTCGTTGGTTCCTCCGCCTACGCTGGCGCTTCGGATGCTAAACGTGTGCCACCGGCACACAGCATCTTTGCGTACCCTGTGGGTACGCTCAGTCCACCCCACAAAGCCAAAATCGGGCTTTGCGGGTACCCCGGGCGTCGTCACCTCCTAGATTGGCGAAAAATTGCCTCGCCAATCCGCCATCCCCACCTATGAACACAGGTTCTTAGAGGGGTGAGAATATGGGCCTTGCAAAGTTACGGTTAGCCGCGGTTTTGATTTGTTCGGCGTTGCCGCTTGCCGCGTGTGTCGAAGGCATCAATGCTGCTGACGCTGATATTTTACCTGCCGAATATGAGGCCGCCGAGGTCGATGCCGATGAAAATTCGCATTCAGAAACCTTGAACGCCGAAGTCTTGAACGTAGATCGCATAAACTTTGTGGATGAGCGTGTGGAACTTGTTTCACTGGTATTTCGTTTGGCCGGCAGACGTGAGCATAATGATCGCTTGACGGAGTATCAGCGCGGACTTGACGAAGCTTTCGCCAAATTCAGAGATCACCAGCTTGTGGTGTATACACGGGAAAACTTGGCGTTTGGTTATTGCTGTATTCTTCATATGGCCATACACTTGGAAGAGACGGAGCAAGGCTTTATAACCAGGGATAACATTGATTTTTTGCTGGAAGATGTTGGCGGGGTATATACTTGGACAGGAGAAAAAGCTGCGGAATTTGTCGGATTGTTGAATGATTTTTACAATGAGACAAATTTCGCGGAATTTTTCCGGGGAAGCATGCCGTATTATTTGGAGATTTCCGCGGACTTCTACGAACAGTTGCTTGGCGAGGTTAATCTTGAATGGTTCAGGCAATTTGGAGTTAACCCGGCTTATATGCGCGCGGTTGTGTCGCCTTCAAGCGGCGGATTCGCTTATGCAGGCATGGCTTTCGGTGAAGGCGACGATATTATTTATGCCGCTATTCCTGTAACCGATAATTTTTGGCGCTTTCACAGATTAATTATTCACGAGTTTTCCCATGCCGTCGGCAATCCGATAGGTGAGGCGTGGTATGCTGAGAATGAGGAATTCAGGCAATGGTCCGACTCTACCGTTGATCTGAGGCGTATGCCGTTTTATCCCAATGGACTCATAATTGCTCGCGAGTATGTTACGCGGGCATTTACAGTACTGTATATGGCGGAAAATAGCGAGAGAAGTATTGCGCACTATTTGCGTGAAGAATTTCTGAGAGGCTTCCACTATATAGAATATGTGTATGCTATGATAGCCGAGCATGAGTGGATTGGGATAGACGACACAGAAGCTTTTGTCGCCGCGCTTATGAATCGCTGATTTGGAGATGTATGGATGAATGTGATAAAAATACTGATAGTGGATGACGATCCGAATATTTGTGAGTTGATATCGCTATATCTGAAAAAGGAAGGTTACGAGACCAAGGAGGTCTATTCCGGCAGGAAGGCGCTTGATGAATTCAGCGCGTTTGCGCCGAGCCTTGTGCTTCTTGATCTGATGCTGCCCGAGATGGACGGCTATCAAGTCTGCGGAGCCCTGCGCAAAATTTCGGCAGTTCCGATTATAATGCTGACGGCTAAGGGCGAGGTGTTCGACAAGGTGCTGGGTCTTGATCTTGGCGCGGATGACTACATCGTAAAGCCGTTTGACGCCAAGGAGCTTGTCGCGCGCATAAATGCGGTTCTGCGCCGTTACGAGCAGGCAAGCGAAGCAAGCGACGACATGCCCATCGTATACCCTAACCTGAGAATAAGCCCATCGACATATACTGCCGTATATTATGGAAAGGAGCTGGAACTGCCGCCCAAAGAGTTCGAGTTGCTTTCGTTTTTCGCGCGCCATCCCAATCAGGTCTTTACGCGCGAGAAACTGCTGGACAAGATATGGGGCTACGACTTCGCCGGCGATACTCGCACGGTTGACGTGCACATCAAGCGTATACGTGAGAAGATGCCGCACGAGGATA
The DNA here is from genome assembly GCA_009780015.1 of Defluviitaleaceae bacterium. Classification (GTDB taxonomy): domain Bacteria; phylum Bacillota; class Clostridia; order Lachnospirales; family WRAA01; genus WRAA01. Next base: position 15,059 of record WRAW01000020.1, read on the forward strand.
GCTGGTCTATCAAGACCGTGTGGGGCGTGGGCTACAAGTTTGAGGTGAAGTAAGATAATCGATCCGGGAAGGACAACTATGCGAATAACTAAGATAACCAACCGTAATGTCATGTTCAGCACCCCTGAGAACGAGGATTACGACGTAAACCTGGGTCTTATAATGGGTGTAAAGCATAACTTCATTATTGACACAGGTATGGGCGGCGGCAGCGTTGCCGCGATGCTGGAGTATATCGGCGACGACCCCAAGCCGATAATAGTCGTCAATACCCACTACCACGGAGATCACATCATGGGGAATTGGGTTCTTGAGAAAAACATGATAATCTCACATGTGTTATGCCGTGAGCTTATTGATAAAAATTGGGATGGAGAGATACAAGAGAACATATGTAAAGTCTTCTCGGAATACATTACCGGCGAAGTGCGCAAATGCCTGCCCAATGTAGTGTTTGAGGGGAGCTTGCACTTCCCGGAGGACGGAATAAGCATTTTTCATTCGCCCGGCCACACAGAGGACGGCATAAGCGTATATGACGCGGTGGACAAAGTCCTGTATACAGGGGACAACTTCGGCGTTATAGAAGGGAGAGCGGTTCTATGGGGGGAAGACCTTCCCGCATACCGGAGCCTGATAGAAACATACAAGCAGTACGATTTTGATATTTGCGTACCGAGTCACAATTTAATCGGACATAGCCGGCCGCAAACAAGAGAAATTATCGCGCTTGTTGAAGCCGCCTTGTCAGAGGCTTGGAAGAATCGGCCAAGTTAGACAGGCTCTCGGCGGCGCGGCGATATATATGCAATATTCAGCATTTACGGAAGGTGAGTCAGACCCGTGTTCAAGACCGTCTTCGCGAAGCAGTTCGCGTTCTATTTTACAATCCAGCTCTTTAGCTATATTCTGCTTGCTGTGGCGCTAAGCTATGTATTCAACAGCTTTTTTATGACGCAGCAGACACATGTGAAGCAGGACAGCGCTCTGCGCGTCGCCGAGCTGTACTACGACGGTTTTACCGGAAGAAGGTCGCCTGAAGAGGTTAACCGGCTGCTTGATATAGAACTGTTTATACTGAGCGAGTATCAGGGGTTCAGCCTGATTATTATAGGCCCGGATCACGAAGTCTTCTATGTTTCGCCGGATATTGAGCAACACACCCAGAGCATTTCAGGCATATTTGGCAGTTTTGACTTCAGCGCGCTGGAGAGGGGTGAGCAGGTTGTAATTCGTGACAACATGGAGGGCATATTTTCGGAGCAAGTGTTGATGGTCGGCCAGCCCGTGCTTGTCGGCGACGCGCTGATGTGCTCTGTGTTTGTAAGTTCGACTATGCCGGACTTGCAGCGTTCCGCCCGGGAAATAATCACAATTACCATTATAAGTCTAATGATATCCGGCTCGTTGTCGTTCATGCTGGTATTCCTGCTTTCGCGCACCATGACGCGGCCTATACTCGAGATGAGCAAGACCGCCATGCTGATTTCCGGCGGCGACTTTGAAAAGAGGATTGACTACGCTTCCGTAGACGAGATAGGCCAGTTGGCCAAGAGCCTCAATGACATGGCCGAGTCTTTGCACCGGCAGGAGATGTCTCGGCGGCTGTTTATCGAAAATGTGTCGCATGACCTGCGCTCGCCGCTTACTTCTATCCGGGGCTTTTTGCAGGCTATTCTGGACGGTACTATACCGCCGGAGAAGCACGAGCACTATCTGAATGTAATCCGGGAGGAAACTGAGCGCCTCTCGAAGCTGACCCACGACATAATTGACCTCGAGAATATGAGCTCGCCGGAGATAACGCTTAACCGCACGCGCTTCGAGCTAAACGAGCTGATACGCAAAATAGTGGTCATGTTCGAGGCCACGGCCAGGAACAAGAGGCTTGCCGTGTCGCTGGTATTCGCGGATGAAAGCAACATCGTATTTGCCGATCAGGAGAAGATATCACGTGTGCTGTACAACCTGATCGACAACGCTGTGAAGTTTTGCGCCGATGGCGGCAATGTGGAAATATCCACCGGCAAGAAGGACAAGAAGGTCATCATATCTGTAAAAGATGACGGCAAGGGCATTCCAAAGGAACTTCAAAAACAAGTATTCGAGCGCTTCTTCAAGGTTGACCCGTCACGCGGCGAAGACCGCAAGGGCAGCGGCCTAGGCCTATCAATTGTAAGCGCGTTCCTGCGCGCCCACAACGAAGTCGCCGGCCTTCGCTCCGGGGAGGGAGAGGGCAGCGTATTCACCTTTGAGCTACCGCTGGCCGCCAAGGAGAAGGAAAAGAAGGATAAAGACAAGGACAAGGACAAACAACCTGAAGCGGAGTAAAACTAGCCTAGGAGGAACTGAAGTGAAAGGCAGAATCAAGGAAATAAAAGGATTTGCAATTGGTGTGCTCTTTACGGTCTTGATTTCCGGTACAATTGTTATTGCAAGCCCTGTGGCGCAGGAAATTGTCTTCGGCGTATCCGTAAGCTTTAACGGTCAGCCTGTAGATTTCGAGGAAGATATGCGCCCCTTCACGATTGACGGAAGAACATTTCTGCCTGTAAGGGCGATTGCGGAGATGTTCATGGCGGAAGTAGATTTTGACGAAGAGACAAACACGGTTCTGATAAGATTTGACCGCTTCACAATGCCGGCACATCCCAATGCTCAAGCATCCCCGCAGCATTTCCATACCGTACAACCCGGCCATACCCTCGTCGACATAGCCCAAATATTCTTCCCCGACGACCCCGATGGGTGGTTGCGTATAGCCGAGGCAAATAACCTGACTCCGCCTTACAGCGTCCTGCCCGGCCATACTCTGATTATACCTGATCTGGACTCAGACGTCGCTCGACCGTATCCTAACCTCTTTCCAACGGCTCCTGAACGCACACATACCGTCCAGCCCGGCCAGACCATCGCCGGTATCGCCCAAATGTACTTCCCCGACGACCACGACGGATGGCTGCGTATAGCCGAAGCGAATAATCTAAGCCAGCCTTACAGTATTCAGGTCGGCCAAGTCCTTACAATACCGGATTAATATTTTCAACTTATTAACATAAAGAAGGAGATTTGATGTTATGGAGTCAAAGAAAATGGTAATGATCCCGGGGCCGACACCGGTGGTAGAGTCTGTTCGTATGCAGATGGGGCGCGAGATACAGGCTTTTGGCGATCCAAGATTTGTCAAGGATTTTAAAGGGCTTATTGACGACTTGGGCGAAATGATGGACTGCGACGGAAAGACGTTCGTCGTCGCCGGAACGGGCACGCTTGCTATGGAAATGGCGATTGCCAACACGACCAAGAGGGGCGACAGGGTTCTGGTTGTCAGCCACGGCTTCTTTGGCGACAGGTTTATAGACATATGCAATGCAAAGGGTCTGGAAACGGACACTCTGCAGTCCGAGTGGGGCAAGACCGTACCCGCAGCCGATATAGAAGCGGCGCTGAACAGCAAGGATTATGCCGTAATTACGGTAAGTCATGTGGACACGTCGACAGGAGTAGCGGCCGACCTGCGCGCAATCGGCGAGATGATAAAGAAGTTCCCGAAAACCCTATTCATTGTGGACGGCGTATGCTCAACCGCGGGACATTACGAGAACATGCCCGAGATGAACATAGACATCCTGTTCACAGGCAGCCAGAAGGCGTTTGGCGTATGCCCCGGACTTTTTGTGCTGTGGGCGAACCAGAAGGTTCTTGAGCGCAGAAAGTCCCTGGGTACAATCCCCGAGTACTACATAGACATGGAAAGATGGATGCCTGTCATGGACGACCCGGTTAAATACTTCGCTACGCCCGCTATAAACCTGATATGGGCTCTCAAGGAATCGGTACGCCTCATCGAGGCGGAAGGCGGTATAAAGGCTCGGTATGAAAGGCATCTCAGGCACGCCCGCGCAATTCAGAGCGCGCTTGAGGCCATCGGCTTGACCGTACTGGCCGATAAGGGCTGCCGCGCCGTCACTCTTTCCAACGCGCTTTACCCGGACGGGGTAGTCGATCTGGAGTTCCGGAAGGCCATCATCGAGGAAGGCATAATAGTGGCCGGCGGACTGGGGCCTTATGCCGGTAAGATGTTCCGTATGGGGCATATGGGTAACATAGATGCAAACGATATTTCTGCGGCCCTATCCAGCGTCGAACGCGCCCTGCACCGCGCCGGCAAGCTTGAAAAACTTGGAGCCGCCGTCGGAACATATCTGACGGAAATAGCCGCCAGATAGCCTCTGTTGTTCAGATTTCTCTTGAAAAGCGACTGAAACTTTGATATGATGGAACAGGTTCTTAGAACCTGTCTTCATAGGATGTGAACGGTATCTTGTCGGTCAATTTTCCGTCACTCGTCGTCGGTTCCTTCTAGCGTACCACTGCGGGTACGCGTCGTCGTCACCTCCTCGATTGGCGAAAAATCGTCTCGCCAAGCTACTATTCCCACCTATGAATACAGGTTCTTAGATTGAATTTAGAAAAATTAGGAGGATACAGAGATGTTAGAGCAACTCACCGAACTGCACCCGCAGATGATAGAGATCCGCAGGCATTTTCACATGAATCCCGAGCTTTCATTCAAAGAGGAAAAGACACCGGCTCATATTGCCGAATATCTTGAGAAGCTTGGCAATGTCGAGGTCAGGCGAAATGTCGGCGGCAGGGGCGTAGTGGGGATCATTAAGGGTAAGAATCCGGGTAAGACCGTGGCGCTGCGCGCCGATTTCGACGCGCTGGAATTGCAGGACGAGAAGGATGTTCCCTACAAGTCGCAGGTTCCGGGGGTAATGCACGCTTGCGCCCACGACGGCCATGCCGCGGCGCTTATGGGGGTCGCGAACGTCTTGTCGAAAAACACCGATTCGTTTGACGGCGAAGTGCGCCTGATATTCCAGCACGCCGAAGAGAGCGCTCCCGGCGGGGCTATCGCCATGATAGAGGACGGCTGCCTTGACGGTGTGGACGCGATATTTGGCACGCACATCACTTCGAGAATGCCTGTGGGCATATATGGATACCGCAGCGGATACCTCATGGCAAGTGCCGACAAGTTCATAATCAACATACAGGGCAAGGGCGGGCACGGAGCCGCGCCTCATGAAACCGTCGACGCAATTGTTGTCGCCGCCAACCTGATACTAAACCTTCAGACTATTGTCAGCCGCCGCGTCAACCCGATGGCGCAGGCAGTTATCAGCGTCGGCAAAGTGGAGGCAGGCGGCGCGTTCAACGTAATCGCCGACACCGCCAAGGTCATGGGCACTGTACGCACCTTTGACACGGCTGTTCAGGACGTGATTATAGAGAATATGGAAATGGTAGTGAAGGGTTGCTGTGACGCCGCCGGCGCTACATACACTCTTTCATACGAAAAGGGATACCCTGCGGTAAAGAACCACAAGGCCGAAACCGAAATGGCGGCGGAGAGCCTGGCGAAGATCGCCGGCAAGCAGTCTCTTGTCGAGCTTGAGCCGCTGATGGGCGGCGAGGACTTCTCCTACTATCTTGAGAAAGTTCCCGGCAGCTTCTTGTACGCGGGCGGCGGCAACGCTGAAAAGGGCATTAACCACCCGCACCATCATCCCAAGTTTGATATTGACGAAGATTCGCTACTTTTCTCCAGCAAAGGAATGTTGGCGATAGCTCTCGATTTTCTGAGAGCGTAGAGTTTCCAGAAGCAGCGTTTCACCGCTCCGTATGGAGCGGTTTTTGTCTGGAGGTGTGTGCGTGTACCAGCTTGATCGGGGTGAGAGCCAGCCCCTTCTTGACCGGGGAGAGGGTCAGCCCCTTCTTGGCGACGCCGAATTTGAAAAGGCCGTGCGCGGAGACGTGGCGGCGTTTGAGACGATTGTAGTTTTTTACGAAAGGCTTGTGTTTAACATTGCGCTTAGGATGCTTGGAAGTGTTGAGGATGCGTCCGATATCACTCAGGAAAGTTTTGTCAAGTTGTTTAAGAACATAAAGTCGCTTAACGACGCCAAACATATCAAGAGCTGGCTGTGCCGCGTCGCGCATAATCTCTGCGTGGATGAGCTTCGAAAGCGCAAGAACAGGCCGTCCAAGAGCCTGGACGATATCCGTGAGCTTGAGGACAGCGTAGTCAGCCAGCAATTTCAAGACGACGCGCCAGGCCCCGAGGAGTCGCTTATGCTCCAGGAAGACCTCGAGGACCTTGAGCGCGCGGTCGATCAGCTTTCGGACGAATTTAAGGTTATGATAGTATTGAGGGACATACAGGGGCTTAGCTATCAGGAAATATCCGAAATAACCGGGCTCGAAATGGGAACGGTAAAGTCGCGCCTGTGCCGCGCCCGCGTTCGGCTTAGACAATTATTTTTGCGGGAACAAAGTGAGCTTCAAATCGTTAAGTCAGATAAATGATGCTTTGATAAGTGCGTTAGGGTGGGTGTGTTTCGTTGAAAGAATACGAACAAATGTCGCTTTATTACGACGGCGAGCTTTCGGGCGAGGAGCTTGAAGACTTTGAAAAGCGTCTTCAAGACCCTGAGTTTGCGCGAAGATACGCGAAATTTGCGCAGACCTTGGTGAATATCGCGGACATCCCGCTTGCGGAGCCGCCTGCGGCTCTTCGCGAGGGAATTATGGCTCGTGTTCGCGAAGAGGCGCGGCCCGTCGAACTGTTTGGCGAAACCGTGGAGAAGGAGCGATCAAGACGCCGGGGATTTCGTTTTCAGGCGCCGCGGAGCTTTCGCCCGTACTTTGGCGCGGCTGCTGCCGTTGTGGCGTGCGTGTTCGTGATAGGCGGGATATTCAGCCTGTTTGGTACGCTTGAGAGCGATGTCGCGCCGACTCCGCTTGCGTTTGGCGACTCGGCCCCGATTCCGGCGGCGGGAGAAGCCGAGGCGTTCGACACACAAACGCGGCTTGGGGGTCAGGTTCCATATGTAGCGTCGCCGGAGACGGCAGCGCGTCAATGGGACGCAATGTCGCTTCCGCCGGACATTACGGCCGAAGACCGCATAGTGAGGTCGGCTGAAATAACGCTCGAGGTAGGAAATCTGGACGAAGCCGTGCGGTTTATCAACACTCTGTCCGGGTATAACGAGAGTGTGAACATCAATCACTACAACATAGGCAGGGAAGTCGGTTTTGCCTGGAGTGCGCCGCGCAGCAGCGCGCACATCGTCAGGAGGGTTCCTCTTGACCTGTTTAACGGACATATCACAACTTTGAGAGAATTGGGCCGGATCGTGTCCGAAAGTGAGAATACCCACAGCGTAAGTACATCTCTGCATAACGCGCAAGCCCGCAGGGACGCGCTTAGCAATGAGATAGGGCGTCTTCTGGGATACCTTGAGCAAGCCGACTCGGTAGGCGACATGACCTTGATTAGCGCGCGTATTGGTATCGTAGAGCAAGAGATTTTGGACGCTCAGGGTCAGATAGCTCACTTTGAAAACTCGGTCGGTATGCCCGTCGTCCGCATAACGGCTCTGGAAGTGTGGGAGGACGTTCAGGACTACGGCCCTACGGGGTTTTGGGAAGATATACGCGTGAGCTTTGCAGGTTCCTTAGAGCTTACCGGAGCGGTGCTGAGCGGAATAGGGGTGCTGATTGCGGGGCTTGTGCTGCCGGCGTTATTCGTACTGGTTTTGGCATTGGTAAGCCGCCGTGTGTTTAGGCGGCTTGCACATCCGAACAAGTCGTCGAAAGGGGAAGATGTCGATGAAGTTTAGATTTTTTGCTGCTGCCTTATCTGCGACGCTTGTTTTGTCGGCCTGCGCCGCGCCGCATCAAACGCTTCCCGCGCCTGCTCCGGCTGCAGGGAATCAGGTGTTTTCCGCGACGGAAGCTGATGGTGTGTTTACATCCTGGGCGGGAGATTTCGTAGAAGTTCAATACGGGTATGCTCTTGGAGCTGCGGCCGCGGAGATGGTGATGCCGCAGGAACAGCGCCGCATAGCCACGATTGCCAGTATTGACATGCGTGTCGACTATTTCGACGGTGCTGTAACCGCCATACGTGAATTGGTCTGGCTCAAGGGCGGGTTTGTGGAACGCGCGGATACCTTTATGCGGGGCGGGTTAGGGAGCGATAATTTCAGTGCGACGCTAAGAGTTCCGGCGGAAGGCTATGACAGCTTTGTTGAAGAGCTTGGACAGCTTGGTGAGATAACCTTTATGAGCGAAGCGACCGAAGATCACTCGGCGGCCTTTTTCGACGCAAGCATCAGACTCTCGACGCGAACTATAGAGGAAGAGCGAATCCTCGCTCTGCTGGAACGGGCTCAGGAGGCCGGCGAGGTTAGCGAGATACTGGAACTCGAACACCTGCTGAGAAACGTGCGCCTTGAAATAGAGGGTCTGACGCGCCAAATTGACCACATTGACAGGCTGGTGGCATTCCATACGATACACTTGAGCCTATTTGAGGCGTCCGACGACCACATCGCAGTGGTAATGAGCTTTGCCGAAAGATCGGGGAGGGCGTTTAGGCAGTCAGTTGACCACATAATGACATTCAGCCGAGGCGTTGTACTTTTTGTAGTTGCGGCGATAGCGCCTGTCACCGTGCTTATGGTTTTCGGATTGGTGGCCCTTGTCGCCGTTCGCAGGATCGGAAAGTTTCGAGCCGGGCGTTAAACTTGCAAGTTTACACATGAGGTAATGTTATGCATAATGATTCTATAAGATTAGATGGAAAAAAGATTTTAGTTACCGGTGTGAGCCGTCCTTTGGGAATTGGTGCGACACTCGCCAGGAGATTGGCGGAGGCAGGGGCAAGAGTTGCCGTTCATGGTTTTTCAGATTATGACATTACTGTTGGACATAAATCGGCTATACAGAACGGCACGGAGATATTAGCAAAACAATTGGGCGGTTTGGGCTTACATGTAACGGCACTCACAACAGGAGATTTAATGGCGCCTGGTGTCGCGGAGAAGGCAGTGGATGAAGCGGCTGCAAAGCTTGATGGTCTTGATGGGTTAGTTTTAAATCATGCCTATTCAACTTATGGTGAGATAGATGATTGGACACCGGAACACATAGACCCTCACTTGCTTATAAATGTACGTGCTTCCATGATTATGATACAATCTTTCGTTAGCCAGGCGGATACGGCAAGAGACAACGCAATCACGCTGTTTACAAGCGGCCAGTATTTAAGCCCTATGGTAAATGAGATCGCCTATTGTGTATCAAAAGAAGCTGTCATTTGCTTGTGCCGTCAAACATCACGCCTGCTTGGAGACAAAAATATACGGGTAAACTGTATAAATCCGGGGCCGAATGACACAGGCTACTGTTTTGGCGAAGCGTATGAAGCTGTTGCAAGGATGTTCCCATCAGGGCGCTGGGGAACGCCGGAGGATACCGCCGACCTGCTTCTGTTTCTGCATAGCCCTTATGCAAAATGGATAACCGGGCAAGTTATCGCAAGTGATGGCGGAGTTAGAGAAAATTGGTAAGCTTATACACAAAAAAATCAGCCGGAGGGCTGATTTTTGTATGTGTGTTTATATGAAATATTTGTTCAGGAAGTCCATATCAATTTCAGGATAGAGCACAAATCTATCGAGGATTTGTTTTACGCGCTGAATTGATTGGCTTTTGACGCTTTCGTCGAGAGTGTACTTTGCCTTGCTCTTCGCGCCCTTGCCGTCCAGGGCGGGCTGGGTGCTTTTCAGAACGTTTGCTATTATGTCGGCTATTTCCGCCATTTCGGCCTTGCCCATGCCAAGGGTGGTTGTGGCGGCAGTTCCAAGCCTCAGGCCGCTGGTATACCAGGGGCCGTTCTCGTCGTAGGGTACTGTGTTCCGGTTAAGGGTTAGGCTGCACTCGCGGAGGGCATTTTCCGCCTGGCGTCCTGTCAGGCCAAGCTTGCCGACGTTCACAAGCACGAGATGGTTGTCGGTTCCATCTGTTTGCACGGATATACCTTTCTCAATGAGCGCCGCCGCAAGCTGCTGCGAATTTTCGATTATCTTGTGCGCGTAGGTCTTGAACTCGTCCGAATTAGCCTCCTTGAACGCGATGGCTTTCGCGGCCATCACGTGGGGAAGGGGGCCGCCAAGTACGTGCGGGCAGCCTTTGTCGACGTATTCGGCGTATTCCTTCGTGCAGAGCACCATGCCGCCGCGCGGGCCGCGGAGGGTCTTGTGGGTGGTCGAGGTGACGATGTCGGCGTATCCTATTGGGTTGTACTTTCCGCTGAGAGCGCCGCCGGCTACAAGACCTGAGAAGTGTGCCATATCTACCATGAAGACTGCCCCGGCTTCCTTTGCGTATGCGCTCAGGATCGAGTAATCAATGTTCCTTGGATAGGCGGAAAATCCGACCAGGAAGATCAGCGGCTTAATGTAGAGCAGCATCCGACGGATGTTGTCATAGTCGAGAAGTCCGGTGTCTTTGTCCACGTGATAGTTGTATACGTCGAACATCTGCGCGGAAACGTTATGTCTGTAGCCGTGGGTGAGGTGGCCCCCCGAGTACAGATCCATACCCAAGAGCTTCTGGTTGCCCATCTGTGTGCGGATCGAGTCCCATTCCTCCTTTGAAATGGCGAGGAGGTTTGTTTGTTCAAGCTTCTCCATGATGGGCGCCTGAACCTTTTTGCGAAGTATCGCCCAGAACGCGACCAGGTTTGCGTCCGCCCCGGAATGAGGCTGTACATAGGCATGATCGCAGCCGAACAGGTCGCAGACTTCCTTGCAGGCTATCCTTTCCACGTCGTCCACGTTGTCGCAGCCGGCGTAGAAGCGGTTGCCGGGGAAGCCTTCGGCGTACTTGTCCGTCAGCAGATTTCCCATTGCGCTCTGAACGGACATCGAGCAGAAGTTCTCGCTTGCGATAAGTTTTAAGTTGCTCCGCTGGTCGGCCAGTTCCTTGACAATTGTCCGGGCCACCTGAGGGTTCTTTTTTGCCACCATGTCGATATTGGCGACAAACGTCAGCATTTCAGAATTGATATGGTCGGAGGACATCGAGGACACATAATCCTTTAGCATTTCCAACGAAATCACCCTTTCATGTATGATAGTTGTGGAAAAGTACAAGTGCTTGATTCCATGATATCACATTTTTGAATATCTTTCAATACTCATCGAATAAATGAGTAGATTGACTTTAACAAGGTTATGTGGTAACATTTTGTCATAAGACTTAACCGGATCGGAGATACAGTATATGGACAAGTTTATCAACTGTATTACCCAGGCAATCGGCAGGACTCCCTTACTGCGCCTTGACAAGATAAAGGAACATTTTGGATATGAGGGGGACATATACGCAAAGCTGGAGTACCTCAATCCAAGCTTTTCTAAAAAAGACAGGATAGCCCTTGGGATGATCGAATTGGCGGAACAAAAGGGCTTGTTAAAGCCGGGACAGCCTGTGCTGGAAATGACAAGCGGAAACACGGGGACGGGGCTTGCCATGGTTTGTTCCGCGAAGGGGTATCGGTTTATATGTGTGCTTTCACGGGGAAACTCAATAGAAAGAGTCAGAATGATAGAGGCGTTTGGGGGGGAGCTTGTGCTTGTGGATCAGGCGCCCGGCTCGATCAAGGGCAAGGTGTCCGGCGAGGACTTGAGGCTTGTCGAGGTAGAGGCCGAGCGCATCACAAAGGATACGGGAGCATTTTTTATCAACCAGTTCAAGAACTTTGACAACGCTCAGGCGCAGGAAGTTGCCGCTTTGGAAATGTGGGAGCAGTCAGAGGGCAGAATCCAGGTTTTTGCCGACTTTATCGGAACCGGAGGAACCTTTACGGGATATGCGAAGGCGTTCAAGCGCTGTGACTCGCAAATACGCTGCTATGCCGTCGAGCCTTACGGCTGCGCCTTTTACAAAGGCGAGATCATAGAGGGAGCCAGCCATCAGATACAGGGCGGAGGCTATGCCAAAGAGCAGGAAATAGTAAAGCGTGAACTGATGGACGGCACTGTGACGGTCACCGATGAGGAGGCCGTGCAAGCGACCCTGCTGTTAGCCAAGAAGGAGGGCGTGTTCGCCGGATATTCATCGGGCGCGAACCTTATGGCGGCAATTAAGCTACTGCAAGGCGAAGAGTGCGGCAATCAGGCTGGAATCGTAATAAACGACTGCGGGCTGAAATATATGAGCACCAGCTTGTTTAGCGGTTGTAATTAATTTGGACAAATCTCGAAAAATGACAGACTGTGTCATTTTCGTAACAATTTAAATATTTCTTGACTAATTATTACGAATATGTTAAGCTAATGTTAATCAAAATTATGTATTTGATAATACCATTGCAAAGGATGTTGAAAATGCGTAATATGAAATTTCTGAATATAATCAATAGGATGGCTGTGGCGGCTACGGCTTCGCTGGTGGTCTTCGCCAGCGTAAGCGTACCCGCTCACGCGGAGTACGATCCTTGGGCCGTAATTGCCGAGGTAATCGACTTTCCCGGATGGGACAACGTAGGTTTCCACATAAGCGGGGACTTCGTCGTATCCGGCAATGTAAACCTGCGTACAGGGCCGTCTACTAACGACGATGTTATCGAAGTTCTGCAGGCAGGAACAATCATCGAGCTTCATGACATGGATCCGTGGAACTGGAGCTATGTCCGCGCCAACGGCAGATATGGGTACATAAATTCACAGTTTATCGTAGCTGAATGGGAATTCGAGGAAATGCAGCTCGTTGCGGCAGGACAGTTCGTGTATCCAACCGCGCCGAGTCACATCGGAACCGTCGAGTTACTGCCCTGGTCTACCGTGCGCACCATCTGGGGAAGAGGTGAAGTGGCGCAAATCACGGACGTCAGAACCGGACTTGTGTACAACGTCAGAAACATGGGTAACGGTAATCATTCGGACGTAGAGACGGTTACTCAAGCCGATACGGACATTATGCGCCGCACATACGGCGGAGTATGGAGCTGGGCGACCAGGCCGATAATTGTATCGGTTAACGGAAGGCACATCGCGGCTTCTATCAACGGTATGCCCCACGCGGGAGCTACTATCGTCGGAAACGGCATGGCCGGGCATGTGTGCATACACTTCCAGGGTTCGAGAACCCACAACGGAAATCAGCGCCACACGCAAGACCATCAAAATGCCGTCATGGAAGCGTTCAACGTTATAAGCAGTCAAGCGCTCAGAAATTAAATGATTATAAGATATTGGGGGACAGTGTCCCCCGATATTTTTTGGAGGAGAGAGGTTATGAAAATTATATCGTGGAACGTAAATGGCCTTAGGTCGTGCGTGAAGAAAGGGTTTCTGGATTTTTACGGCAATGACGAGTATGATGTGATCTGTTTGCAAGAGATCAAGATGATGAGTGAACAGGCCGACTTCAGCCTGGCCGGACGAAACGAGTTCTGGAACAGCGCGCAGCGCAAGGGGTATTCCGGGACGGCCGTTTTTTCTAGGCAGGAGCCTCTTACGGCAAGGTATGGGATCGGGATCGAAGAGCACGATACGGAGGGGCGTGTTGTCACGCTCGAGTATGAAAAGTTCTTCCTGGTCAACTGTTACACGCCCAACTCGAAACATGAGCTTTTACGGCTTGCTTACCGCATGGAGTGGGAAGATGCCTTTGCCGGATATCTCAAGGCGCTTGAGCGGGACAAGCCTGTGGTACTCGTAGGTGACCTCAACGTTGCCCACAAGGAGATCGACCTTGCCAACCCAAAGAGCAATACGAAGAACCCGGGCTTTACGCCCCAGGAACGTGAAAAGATGACCGCGCTTTTGGGGCGCGGTTTTGTGGACACCTTCCGCCACTTCTACCCAGAGCGCAAGGACGCCTACACATGGTGGTCGCCGATGAGTAACTCCCGTGAGAGAAATGTTGGCTGGCGTATTGACTACGTTATAGTATCGGAGGCCATAATCGGCAATGTTGCGGACTCGTTCATACTTAGCGACGTCTACGGCAGTGATCACTGCCCCGTCGGAATCGAGATAAACGTACAGTGAATACGCTTGAGAAAGTGTATTCACTGTATAAGCACGAAAAAAACCTGGCATCAGGGGGATTGAAGCCAGGTCGAGGGGGGGATATTAATGTCCCTTAAATAATTCGATTATTTAAGGCTACACTAATAATATTTTCCAATTTGAAAAATTTTATACATGCAGTGGTACAAATTTTTTGCTACGCCGCGGAAATTCTTTTTGATACGCGGCGTTTTTGTATGACTATGATAAGGATCAGAACTGTAATGCCGACGATGTCGGATATGAGTTCAGGGTAGACCATGAAAATACCAGCGGAAATCAGCAGAAGCCGCTCGATGGCCGTACACTTGTCATTCACATATCCGGCGAGCCCACCGGCAAGCGAATACATGCCTATAAGAGCCGTCAGAACAGACGGGGCGGCTTGGAAAATCGTGGTGTCGACCAGCAGCATAGAAGGGTGAAGCACGAATATGAAGGGCACCAGGAATGCCGCTATCGCGATCTTCGACGCTATGATACTGGTCTTGAAAGTGTCTGATCCGGCAATTGCCGACGTGGCCATCGTTACGAGAGCGACAGGCGGCGTGATGTCTGCAGCGACACCAAAATAGAACACGAACATGTGTACACTAAGGATAATTGCTGTCGTGGGCGCGTCCAGACCTTGCATAACAACCAAGGATGATATCATGGCCGGAGCGCAGACCGTGGCGATTATAAGGTATTTTGCCGTTGTAGGTACGCCAAGGCCAAGGATAAGCGATGCGAACATGGTGAAGATCATCAGCAGGTAGATGTTTCCGCCGGCCAAAGCTGCAAGGGCATTTCCGAAGGTAAGTCCTACGCCGGTAAGGGTTACCGCGCCGACAATCATACCGGCCGTGGCACAAGCAATTACCACGGAAAGCGCGTTGCGAGCCCCGGTTTTGAATATATCGGCTATTTCAAAAACCGTGAGACCTATCTCGCGGCGGAAGAGTGATATAATCAGCCAAACACCTATAGCCATCAGAGTGTATTGTGTAAAGTGGATGTTCAGCACATCTTTGCCGAAGGCCATAACGATTACCGGGATAATTCCCCACCACTTGGCGCTGTATACGAACAACGAGGTAAGCATGGCGGCCATAGCCGCAAACGAGGGCGTAGCGCGCGTAGCCAGCATGTAGATTATGAATACAAGCGGCATAATCAAGTAACCGCGTTCACGCATAAGCGGCCGAACTTTGGGGATGTTTTCAGGATCCATTCCTTTAAGGCCAAGCTTTCTAGCTTCGTGATGTGTGCTTATTAGCACTCCGGCGAAGTAGAGCAGGGCTGGAATGGCCGACGCCACGACTATCATACCATACGAATAACCGGTGATTTCAGCCATTAGAAACGCCGCCGCGCCCATTACGGGAGGCACAATCTGTCCGCCGGTGGAAGCCGCGGCCTCTACAGCTCCGGCAAATTCGGGTTTGTAGCCGAGCTTTTTCATCGCGGGGATGGTAAAGGGGCCTGTGGCCGCGGCATTTGCTACGGATGAGCCGGAGACTGTGCCCTGAAAAGCCGACGCGATAACGGTAACCTTTGCGGGGCCCCCTGAATAGCGTCCGGCAAGAGCGTTGGCCAGGTCTATGAACAGCGCGCCGACGCCGGTTTTCTCAAGGAATGCGCCAAACAGTACGAACAGGAATATGAACGTGGCCGAAACGCCCAGAGGTGTGCCGAATACGCCCTCCAGTGTATAGTACATATGCGTGACGGTCTGAGTCATGTTAAACCCGCGGTGCCCGAAAGCCCCCGGGATCATGTTCCCAAAGAATGTATAGAGCAGGAACGCTACGACAATAACAAGGATCGGCAGTCCGACGATACGCCGGCACGCTTCAAGCACCAGCAGTATGGCGACAGCGCCGATGACTATTTCCGTTGTGCCGTAATTGCCTATGTTGCGTACTATGTGGTCGAGGTTCCAGGGAATGTACAACGTTACAAACGCGGAGGCTCCGGCAAGTATGTAGTCATACCATTCGATGCGGTCGCGGCGCTGCTTGCTGCCCGCGGGATAGAGCAGGAACACCAGCACAAGCGCGAACGCCAAGTGAATCGGGCGAAGCTGGCGCGCCTGAATAGTGAAGATGCTCGCGTATATCTGGAATGTGGAGTACGCGACAAGTATCGCGCCTATGGCGAATGTGATCTTCTGTGGAAGATTGTTGCGAAAGGCCGATGCTTTTTCAAACTTCGCGGCGATTTCGGCTGAACTCAGTTCGCTTGTTCCGTCCGCTGTTACGGCGTCCGGCTGCGGCTGTTCTTTTTTCTTAAAAAACGGAATCATGCTTACTCTCCTTTTTAAAGGGTTCTTATTAGCCGCTTGGCCAGCGACATGCGCCTGACCTCGATTGTCACCGACCGGCCTGACGCGACCAGTTCAAGCAGACGCGCTTCACGCTCGCCGAAGGAAACACGGTGATCGGGCACGTCCGAGGTAAGGATGGAGAAAGCCTCCATTGGCTTGTCTATCCCGATAAGCTTGAACATGCCATCCGAGTGAATAAGTTCAGAGCCCGGAAAGTCGGCGGGCGTCGGCGTACCCGCGCCTAAGGCGCTGAACATGCTTTTTCGCAGAACCATGCCGTCGTCTGCGAATTCAAACACATCAACAATAGGCGAAAGGTTAAGGGAGTGTATAAATTCCACCTCAAACCTTTCGCCCTTATTGACTGCCCAAGCGAATAACAATCTGCCGTTATGCTCGGATACTATGTAGTATTCGCTTCGGAACAGGACAAAAATCATAATTAGCGATATGACGGCAACAATGACCAGCCATATATGTGTTTTGTCTTTCACAGCTTAGTTGATATAACCTTCCGCTCTAAAGAATCTTTCGGCGCCGGGATGCAGGGGTACGCTGATGCCTGACAGAGCGTCATACGGGTTCAGTTCATTTCCTCTCGCGTGTCCTATTGCGATATCCGACTGATTTTCAAACATCGCTCTGGTAATGGCGTAAACGGTGTCTTCGCTCAGCGCGGTAGTAGTTGCGAGTGTGGCGCGGACCGCGACGGTCGTTACGCCGGGTATGCCGTACGCGTCGTTGGATATTTCATATACGGTATAGAACGGGAATTGGGATATCAGGCCCGCGGCGGCCGCGCCTTCGATCGGGACGAGAACTATGTTCATGTTGGCGTTAAGCTCGACGATTGCGGGTGTCGGAGCGCCGGCGGTGACGAATGCCGCGTCGATATTACCGTTTTGCATTGCTGTGGAGGCTTCGCCGAAGGACAGATTTTCGACAGTTCCTATGTCGCTCAGCGTTATGCCGTAAGAGCCCAGAACGTGCATGGCGTTGGCCTCGGTTCCGCTTCCGGCGTCGCCCACGACCACGCGCATTCCCCTGAGGTCATTTACGCTTGTGATGCCGGAGCTTGCCGTCGCAACCAACTGAACTACCTCGGGATAGAGTGTGGCGATTGTGCGAAGTTCGGCTATTGGGTCGTCGTCGGACATTATTTCCGTGCCTGTGAACGCATAGTACATTACATCGTTTTGCATAAGAGCAAGCTCGACGTCTCCGTTGTTAAGGGCGCGGGCATTTGCTACGGAAGCGCCGGATGTATTGGCTGTTATGTTGACGCCTTCCACATTGGCAGTCACGACCGAGGCGATTACGCCGCCGAACGGGTAATATGTTCCGGCTGCCCCGCCGGTGGCCATTATCAGGTGTTCCGTACCGCCGCCTCCTCCCCCCGGCTGCTGGGCGCAAGCGGTCAAAAGTATGAGCGCCGTCGAAGCTGCTACTAACGCGGTTAAGCATTTTTTCATGAAAATTTTCCTCCTATTCTAGTCACACAGGTAATGTAAACAAATATCTCCTTCATTGTACCATATGTGTTAATGATTTTCAAGAAAAATTTGTAAAGATTACTTCATCAGCATCGCCATCACGGCTTTCTGGGCGTGCAGGCGGTTTTCGGCTTCGTCAAAAATGGAGTTCGCGTGAGCCTCGAATACGTCGGCCGTGATCTCCTGTTCGCGCTTGGCGGGCAGGCAGTGCAGCACGATCGCGCCCGGGTCTGCGGCGTCCATGAGACGCTTGTTTATCTGGTAGCCTGTGAAGGCTTCCTGTCGCTCCTTGACTTCGGACTCATGCCCCATGCTTGCCCAGACGTCGGTTTCCACAACATTTGCGTTCGCGACGGCTTCCAGCGGATCGCGGTGCAGTGTGAACGCGCCGGGGTAGTCCTTGGCGAACGCAAGCGCATCCGGGTGCGGGTCATAGCCTTCCGGTACGGCCACGGAAATGCTCATTCCGCATGTCAGGCACCCGGCGATCAGAGAGTTGCACATATTGTTGCCGTCTCCTATGTATGCCAGCTTTACGCCTTCGAGCTTGCCCATGTATTCGCGGATGGTCATGAGGTCGGCCAGAACCTGGCACGGATGCTCGAAGTCGGTCAGGCCGTTTATTACCGGAACCGTCGACCACTTCGCGAGGTCTTCGACATCGGAATGTGCGAATGTGCGGATCATTATGCCGTCAACGTAGCGGGACAGTGTGCGGGCCGTGTCCTCGATGGGCTCGCCGCGCCCCATTTGCAGGTCGTTGGCCGAAAGGTACAGCGCGTGGCCGCCGAGCTGGTACATTCCGACCTCGAATGAAACGCGTGTACGCGTGGAAGATTTCTGGAATATCATGGCCAGGGTTTTTCCGGCGAGATGTTTGTGCTCCTTGCCGATTTTCTGCTCTTTCTTCATCTGGTCGGCTAGGTTCAAAATGTTGAGTATCTCAGCTTTTGTAAGGTCAAGCATCTTGGTAAGGTCTTTCTTCATAGCGAATATCCTCCTCTTGATGTGTGTTCTATAACCTGAGTTCGACGAAGTCGAACCAGTCGCGTAAGCGACTGAAAATGCGAAGCATTTTTCAAGGTTATCCGCAGAATTTGAGGTGCTTATCCGCAAATTGTGCGGATAAGAGCCTGTTCAATATCTTTTCGTCCTTGTCTTGGCGGCCAGTTTTCCGCCACAGTCCACCCCATAAAGCCAAAACCGGGCTTTATGGGGACCCCGGGTCGTCGTCGATTCCTTGCGTACCTTACAGGTACGCGGCGTCATCTCCTTCTAGAATGGCGAAAAACTGGACTCGCCAATCCAAAGACAAAAAGATATTGAACAGGCTCTAAGATCAAGGTTCGATGAACGGTTTTTGTTCATCGAACTCACATTTATAGATTTTTTAGCACTTGCTCGAATATTTCAAGGCCGGCGTCGATGTCTTCCATGCCTATTACCAGCGGCGGAAGAAAACGTATGACGTCGGAACCGGCGGTAAGACTGACCAGCCCCGCTTGAAGCAGTTTTTTGTTGACATCCGCCGGGGGTATGCCGTCTATCTTTACGCCGATCATGAGGCCCTTGCCGCGGACTTCGGCCACGCGCGGCAGCTTCATCCCTTCTACCCTGGAGCGTATGTACGCGCCTTTTTCCGTCACTTGGGGTAGAACCGACTCGAGTATGTCAAGCGTGGAAAGAGCGGCGGCGGCGCACACAAGGTTGCCGCCGAACGTGCTGGCGTGATCTCCCGCTACAAGCACGCCGCGAAGCTTCTCACCGACCAGGAAACCGCCGATTGGCAGCCCTCCGGCGATGCCCTTCGCGAAGGACAGCGCGTCGGGATGTATGTCCATCCCCTGGTAAGTGAACCAGTGTCCGGTTCGTCCGATGCCCGTCTGTATCT
>WRAW01000021.1 GCA_009780015.1 Defluviitaleaceae bacterium
TAATTATTGAATCCTCCGTGGGAAACCTCTTGACCAGCTCTAAGAATGTCATAATAGCACCTCGTAACGCTTATTTAGTGCTATTATATCATATTAATTAAACTATGTCAAGGGATAATTCCGTAATGAATTTTGAAAAGGAGCGTTTGTCATGCCCACTACAAAAGCTCAACAACGAGCAACAGCTAAATATCGTAAGGATAACTATGACCAGTTGAAGATAGAGGTAAGGAAAGGTAAAAAAGAACTGTTGCAAGCACATGCCGCTGAAATGGGAGAAAGTCTGAATGGTTTTGTAAATCGTGCCATTGATGAAGCTGTTAATAGAGACAAAAATGATGCCGCCTACGTATGAATGGCGTTTTTTCTTAGTTTGCGGCTCGTATACTGTGCATATAAAAACTACCTATTTGACTTTTGGGGTATGGTGTGGTAGTGTTGATTCAAGACTTTTTAGTCATAGACATGAGGTCGTTTAGGCCCTGTTGCGACTCTATTATATTAGGTCATTTACGACCTATCAATAGTTTTTATAAGAATTTTTAATTATTTTCAATATTTACAGGAGACTAGAATATGCCTAAAATTGCTGATAGAATAAAAGAACTGCGAAAATCTAAAGGACTGTCCCAACGAGAAGTCGGGGAAGCCATAGGCATTACCGAAAGAAGCTACCGGCGATATGAAGCAGGGGACATGGATCCTTCCGCAACTAATATTGTCAATCTCGCAGACTTCTTTGGAGTTAGCGCTGACTATCTCTTGGGACGCACCAACCATTGGCAAGACGATAGCGGCAATATTAAGGTCTAAAATTTATCATGCAGGGTGGTGTTTTTATGAGAAAATATTACAATAATCTGAAAATAAGGGCCAAGATATTATTTGGATTTTGCGTAGTTATAATTATTATGCTGCTTATGATAACATATACATTAGTGGGACTGATAGGGATAATACACTCGCATGAAAATCTTGCGAGCGGTCATTTTCTCAGAAGAGATACCCGTTATGACTATAGACATGCTTTTGAGGCAATGCAAGGACATACAAACGCTATGCTCATGTATGCGGGCATAGACGACGCGGATAATATAGAGTTGGCTTCTTATCGCGCTTATGAAGCTTTTTTAGATGCGCTGTCGTCACTGGAAGCTTACAATAGTCTGGTAATTAGGGATAATGACATACCGATTCAAGAAAAAGAATTAAGGCTGGTTGCCTCGAATCAAGTTGCGGCTATTTTAGAGGATTATTACAGAAATGTTATCCTCATTGTTTTGCAATATGCCTTAGGTGGAGATGTTGCGGCAGGCATACAAACAATACGTGACGGTCAGATAATATCTAATCATCTTTATGAAAGCAATGAGTTTTTAAATGGTATTTCAGATGTGTGGATTGCCGGAATTGAAGCGGATAATAACCGCAACCAAACCTTGACCTATCTTATTATCACAATAGCGCTGATTTCGATTGTACTTGTTTCTATAATAATAACAATATTGACGGCAAATTCTATCAGCAAACCGATAAAGAAACTATCTGAGTACGCATTGGATGTATCTCGCGGCAACTTTAGCGCGTCCGCAAAGTCAAATAATAGAGATGAAATGAGTCGCTTGCAAAACCTTATTGTTGATATGACAGAGCCGATAGACCGCTTGATACACGACTTGGATTATATTAGAAGGGAAGCGGAAAAAGGCGGTCTTAGCATGCGTGTAAACATTGACGGCTATATGGGTTCTTATCAAGAAGCCGCAGAAGGTATAAACAGAGTTTTGGACATGTTTGTGGATAACACTATGGAACTTTTAAATACTTTCGAGGATTATGCGCATGGAAATTTTGACAAGACATTAAGACCTTTGGAGGGAGAAAGCAAAATATTTAATGAAACAGCGAATGAAATGCAAAAGGAGCTTAAAAATATATATCAAACCGTACTCCAAGTAGTAGATAGTGGCGACCTGCATTACAGGCTTGACCCGACAAAGCATAAAGGAGACTGGAATACTTTGGTATCAAGCCTGAACCAACTGCTTGAATCTTTTACAATCCCTATTTCAGAGGCTAAAGATGCCCTGCAAGAAATATCTAACGGCAATCTGTCTGTAAAAGTAACAGGTAGCTATCAGGGTGATTTTGCAATTATAGCCGGCGCGATAAACTCTACGGTAAATACTCTTAATAATTATATCAGCGAGATGAGCCTTGTTTTATCCGCAATTGCTGATAAAGACCTAACACCATGTATAACCAGTGAATATCTGGGCGACTTTTCGGAAATGAAAAGATCACTTAATAATATAGCGCAGAATTTAAATATAATACTTGGGGAGATCGATGTATCATCTCTAAAAATATCTGAGGGGATCGGCAAAATATCAGATATAAACCAAAGCCTTGATAGAGGCGCCTCAGAGCAAAATGAAGCGTTAAACCATTTAAATGGCCTAATGTCCGTAATGCTCGAAAAAACAAGGAAGCAATCGGAAAGCGCCGCTCAAGCGGACAGCTTAGCGCTCCTTTCCAGGCAAAGCGCGGATACGGGAAGTGAAGATATGAAAGGGCTGCTTATAGCTATGGACGCTATTAATGAATCTTCTGAAAACATCGCAAAAGTTATAAAGGTTATTGAGGACATAGCTTTTAGGATAAACTTGCTGGCTCTAAACGCTGCCGTAGAAGCTGCGCGAGCAGGTAAACACGGCAGTGGGTTTGCCGTTGTTGCGGAAGAGGTGCGGGCTTTGGCAAACAGGAGCCAAGATTCGGCAACAGAGACCAAAAACCTCATTGAGACATCTATAGCAAAAACACGGCAAGGGTCAATAATCGCTAATAAAACAGCAAACACATTAGAACAGGTGATTTCCAGCGTTAACGATATAAGTTGCATTATTACTGATGTTTCTAATTCATCCGCAGAACAGACCGAAATGATTAATGATATTAACGAGTTTGTAAGTCGTATATCTAGCGTCACGGCATCTAACACATCCATAATTGAAGAGGGAGTATCTGTTAGCCAAAACATCAATAGCCAAACGGAAACTTTTAGGTCTGTGGTTTCCGAGTTCAAGCTTAGACGGTAATGTAATAAAACTAAATTTCTTCATAATGAAACGCTACCGACTTTGCGTCGAACAACGCTTTTCAATGTCTGCTGCAAAGTCTCAACAATGAGCAAGGGCGAAGTATCGCAAGGGAAACTAGGTTCTGTAAATCATGCCATTGATGAATCTGTCGACAGAAACAAGAATGATGCCGCCCACGCATGAGCGGCATTTTTAGTTTGTGACCCGTTATCGGGAAGGGCTAAACGGACTTATGATGGCTGAAAAAATTTTCTGTACGACTGGCGATTTCTATGGGATCAAGACCATATTTGTCCATCAGTTCGGCGTGCGGGCCGGATTCCGTGTAGCAGTCGGCGATGCCCAGCCTCAGGAGGGGAGTGGGGAGTAGGGAAGAAAGCACTTCGGCGACGGCGCCTCCCAGGCCGCCGACAATGTTATTCTCTTCCACAGCCACAATTCGTTTGGCTGTGCGGGCCGCGGCAAGGATAGCGTCTTCATCAATCGGCTTGACGCAGGGCATTTCGATGATTTGCGCGGAAATGCCTTTCTCGGCAAGCAGCTTGTCGGCCTGAAGTACGCGGTGGACGGCTGCTCCGTTGCAGATGAAGGCGATGTCTGCCCCTTCCGTCTTTATTGGGTTGGCCTTGCCGATTTCAAATTTATATGAATCGAAAACTTTTGGAACCTCTCCTCTGCCGACGCGCAGATAGACCGGCCCATTGTGGCGGGTAATTACCCGGGTAATCTCTTCGGTTGAGCAGCTATCGGCAGGAACCACCACCACAATGCCCGGGATGCAGCGCATAATCGAAACGTCTTCCAAACCCTGGTGAGTTGTGCCTTCCACGTTGCCGGAAAGCCCGCCCAGGCCGGAAATGACCTTGACGTCCAGGTTTGGATATGCGATAAATGACCGCACCTGCTCCAGCATACGCATGGCGGCAAAAGGCGCGTACGTGGCGCAGAAGGCTTTGCCTCCGCAGGAGGCGATTCCTGCGGCCGTAAGAGCCATGTTTTGTTCGCTGATGCCGACATTTATTACACGATTGGGGAACTCTCTGCGCATAGGCTCATAACCCATTGATTTTGTGGTATCGGCGGAAACGGCGTAAATCTGCGGGTTTTCTTTGGCCATTTCCAGCAGGGACTTGCCGAAGGCATCCCTTGTTGAATAACTGTCATATACAACGCCCATGGTTATATGCCCTCCGTGATTTCTTTCCGTGCCTGAGCGTATTCGGCTTCGGTGGGAATTTTCTGATGCCAGTCGTTGTTGTGCTCCATAAAGCTTACTCCCTTGCCCTTGACCGTGTGAGCGACAACGACGGTCGGGCGTCCGCGAAACGCGACGCCGCGCTCCAGCGCGCTGACGACTTCTTCCATGCTGTGGCCGTTGATCTCTATTACGTTCCAGTTGAAAGCGCGCCACTTGTCCACGATGGGTTCAATCGGAACAATATCGTCGGTGGCTCCGGTGCTTTGAAAGTGGTTGTAATCCACAATGGCTATCAGGTTGTCAAGTTTCAGAGCAGGAGCCGTAATCGCGGCTTCCCACACGTTTCCTTCCTGTAATTCTCCGTCCCCCAAAATGACGAATACCTGGCTGTTCTTCGCCTGGTCTTTCAGATAATAGGCCATGCCGAGGCCGGCGGAAAGGCCGTTTCCCAAGGAACCGGCAGTCATGTCGACGCCGGGGGTTTTGTTCATGTCGGGATGTCCTTGAAGATTGCCCCCCACGCGGCGGACGTCTTTGAGCCACTCCATCGGAAAATAGCCCCGCTGCGCCAAAGCCGCGTATATAACCGGACAGGCGTGTCCTTTGGACAAAATTAAGCGGTCACGATCAGCCCATGCCGGGTTTTTCGGATCAATATTCATGATGCGGTAATACAAAGCGGTGACAATATCCGCGCAGGAAAGCGCCGGACCCGGATGCGAAGGTCCCTGCGCCTTAAAGGCTATCTCCAAAATATTCAGCCGCGTTTCCTTGGCTCGTTCCTTCAGGTATGGAATATCATGCATTTTTACATCTTTCCCTCCGAATTATAGTGTAATTGTATTCGCGGAGCTCTCATTCCTGAGAGACCAGGCGATTCTCGCGCCTTCCTCAAACTCTTCCAGCGCGTAAAACGCGGACAAAATATCGCTTCCTCCCGCAATAGGCCCGTGGTTTGCCAAAAGGTATCCGTTCGTATTTGAAATGCGTTCGGAAAACAGCGCAAACAGCTCCTCGGAGCCTGGAGGCGCGTACGGCACAAGGCATACGCTGCCAAGCCGCATACGCAGGTACGGCGTATAGGCTGGGATAACGTCCTGATGGTTCTCGTGCGGCAGACATGACCAGAGTACGCTGTAAAAACTATGAGTATGTATTATGGCTTGTATGTTGGGTCGTTGTTTGTAAAGAGCGGTATGCAGCGGATATTCCTTGCTGGGCGCTATGTCTCCTGCATGTGCGCCCGTTTCGTCAATAAGGGCGAAGGAATCCGGCGTAAGGAAGCCGAAGCATGTGCCGCTTCCGGTAATATAGATGCCGTCCTGATGGCGAAAGCTCAGGTTTGCGGTTGAGCCGGAGGTTTTTCCGCGGTCGAACAGGCTTTTGGCAACCCAGATGGCCTGATCCATTGGCGTAAGCGATTCAACCATGGCTTACCCCCTTGTCTGGTCAAAAGCCCGGCGGAAAAAGTCCGTTTGGCCGAAGTTGCCCGATTTTAGTACAACGCGGATACCCTGACGTCTGGCCGGAATCATTACGGGAACTCCGAGAGCGATGCTTTCCCCTATGTGGAATGAGTCAAAGTCAAGCGCAAGAGTCACGGCGCCGGATGTTTCCCCTCCCGCGACAATAATTCGCGAAAACCCGTTTTTAAAGGCTCGCTTTCCTACTTCCGAAAAAGTCTTTTCCAGCAAGGCGGCGGATGTTTCGGCGTCCTGCTCGCCGCGAGGCGCGCTGTATAAAAGAGGTTCATCATTTTGGTTTACGAAGCCCCACAGACTTTCAACCGTTTGACTGCCGTCAAGAAGCTTGCCTGGGTCTACGGCCAACGCGGCGCGCCCGCTGTCGCGATACTCCTTGATCTGAGCCTTGGTCGCGTCGGAGCAGCTTCCTGAAAGGGCGATTCCCTTGCCGGGGCATCTGCTGTCGATTACCGGGACATCCGCAAGTCCGTATTCCGACTTGTAGCGCTCGGCCAGGGGGGCCAGCAGCCCGGAACCGCCTGTGATAAGGCGCAGTCCTCCAAATACCTCGACAATTCGCCGTCCGTCGCTGCCGTCGGCATAATCGGGTATTACGTAGCAGCGCTTGTTTTTTTCCGCGCAACTTGCTGCCAATGCCGTAAGCTCCGCCTCTGGGCGATTCATGTCCGCGGCGTTCAGGACAAGGCAGGCGTACTTGCCCTGCGGTTCCATGAGCTTGGCCAGGTCGGAGTCCCACATGGGGTTTAGCGGGTGATTGCGCATATGGCTGTCGCTTAGGGGTATGCCGTCCACATACAAGAGTCCGTCTCTGACAACCCGCTTGTTAACAGGCAGAGCCGGGCATAGAAGAGTGTAGGGAATGTCGTATCTATCCAGCACCGCGTCCACCGTCGGGCCGATATTTCCTTTCGGAGTGGAATCAAAAGTGGAGCAATACTTGATGTAAAACTGTTTTGCGCCGCGCTTCTCAATAAAGCCGCACGCGTCAAGAGTATCCCGGACGGCTTCGTCTGCCGGAGCGTTGCGGGTTTTTAACGCTATAACCACTGCCGCGCAGTTTTGCAGGCTGTCGCTGTCTTGTGGCACGCCGTTGTACAGCATGGTCGGAATACCATTGTTGACCAAGAATGATGCCGCGTCGCTCGCGCCGGTAAAGTCGTCGGCGACGCATCCCAGCAGAAACGGTAAGCTTGTCATTTCATCACCTGTCTTATTGTAGTATTAGGGCGTGTCCCCACTACGCAAAATGCATATCTTTGCGGCGGATTTTGCGCCCTTCGTCGTTGTTCGTTCCTTGCGTACCCAAGGGTACGCGGCGTCTCTCACGCCTAGAATGGCACAAAATCGCGCTCGCAAATATGCGCTTTTGATAGTGGGAACACGCCCTATTGCACGGCCCACATGGAGAGCGCCGGAACAAACGTCACCAGCAACAGAACGAATGTCATTATGATGTAGAATGGAATAAGGCTCTTGTTCAGCCGGCCGAGGGGAACGCCAGACACAGAGCTGGCCACAAACAATCCCGTTCCCACAGGCGGAGTAAGCAGGCCCATTGCCGCGTTAACTACAACGATAGCGCCAAAGTGCAGAAGGTCTACGCCCAATGAAACGGCTACGGGAGCAAATATGGGCGTAAAAATCATGATCTTGGGGCCGCTGTCCATGAACAGGCCGATAATAATCATCAGTACGAGAATAATAAGCATCAGAAGCGTTTCATTGTCCGTAAGGTTCAGCATTATGCTCGAAACCGCCTGAGGTATCTGTTCCAGGGTCATCAGCCACCCGAAAAGTGAAGTCGCGGCGATAATCATTGCGACTATGGCGGTGCTGAAAGAGGCTTCCATGCATATCTTGGGGATGTGTTTAATCTTTATCTCTTTGTACACAAACATGCCGATCAGAAAAGCGTATAACGACACAACCGCTCCCGCTTCCGTAGGCGTAAAGACACCGCCAAATATTCCGCCGATAAGGATAATAGGCATCAACAAGGCAAGTATGGACTCCTTAAACCTCTTCCACCGCTCGCCCCACGAGACCTTTCCTTCCTTGGGATAGCCCTTGATCCTGGCGTAAATATAGCCGTATATTAACACAAGAAAACCCATCAACAAACCGGGAACCAGGGTGGCCATAAACAGGTTGCCTATGGAGACCTGGGCTGTTACGCCATAGATAATAATGGCAATGCTGGGGGGGATGATAAGAGCTACCACGCCCGAAGAAGCCACAAGCGCCGCCGAGAAAGCCGGGTCATAGTTGCGCTTCTTCATTTCGGGCAGCATTATAGTGCCAAGCGCCGCCACATTGGCCACGCCTGAGCCGGTAATGGTTCCGAGGGCAATGCCGGAAGCGCCGACCACAAGAGCCAGGCTGCCCCGGATATTTCCAAGGAAGGCAAGAGCAAGGTTTATTATCCTGGAAGTAATGCCGCCATGGCCCATCAATGTGCCCGCCAGCATAAACAAGGGTATGGCCATAAGCGGAAAAGAGTCCAGCCCCGTGTACATTCGCTGCGTAAATATAGTTATCGGATAGCCCGAAACAGTTATAATTCCAAGAGACGCCAACGCAATCGAAAACCCAACCGGAACCCCCAGTATCAGCAGTACAAAAAAAGTAACAAACAGTAAGATTCCAATCATATAAGCACATTCCTTTTCGTAAGTTTACTTAGAACCTGTATTCAGTACGCCGAAACGCTGCCTTAGCGGCTGAACTCCACCCCACGAAGCCAAAACCAGGCTTCGTGGGGGCCCCGGTTTTCCGCCACAGTCCACCCCATAAAGCCCAAACCGGGCTTTATGGGGACCCCGGGTCGTCGTCAGCTCCTTGCGTACCGCTTCGGGTACGCTCAGTCCACCCCACAAAGCCAAAATCGGGCTTTGCGGGGGCCCCGGGCGTTGCTTCCTCCGCCTACGCTGGCGCTCCGGACGCTAAACGTGTGCCACCGGCACACAGTATCCTAGATTGGCGTAAAATCAGGCTCGCTAATCCAGCATTCCGGGTACTGAATACAGGTTCTAACTATCGGCTGTACGGTTGCCGTACTATCGCTATTTCAGATCTTTGTTAAAGATAGTAAGGTACAGTTTTCGCAGTGAAAAGTACAGCATCAGCGCGCCGCTGGCGGGCAGCACCATGAACACCATATGCATCGGAAGGGAAAGCGCCGGGCTGCGCTGCAAAGTTCCGATCCCTACCATTCGGATTCCGCTCATCAAAATAGCCGCCGCCAGTATGACGGTCAGCGCAATGATTAAAAGATTAAGTCCCTTTTTGTACACGCCTGTCAGCTTGTTCGGCAGTATGTCGAAGGCAACGTGAGAGCCCTTGTAATATACGGCTACAACTCCCAGAAAGGACATCCAAATGAATATGTACCGCCCAAGCTCCTCAGACCAGGGAATAGAGGCGCTAAGAACATATCTAAAAAATACCTGTACACATATTAATATCATCATAGAAAACATAAGGCCGGAGCATATCCAACAAAGGGCTTTGAATATGACCTCATCCACTTTTTTCAAGGTACGATACCTCCTATCAAAAATCATCCCATGAACCTGCCGACTCGCTCACTGTAGGCTCATGGGATGGGTGTCAAGATTTAGAACCTGTATTCAGTACGCCGAAATGCTGTCTATGCGGCTGGCCTTCCGCCACAGTCCACCCCATAAAGCCAAAACCGGGCTTTATGGGGACCCCGGGTCGTCGTCAGCTCCTTGCGTACTACTATGGGTACGCGGCGTCGCTTCCTCCTAGATTGGCGAAAAACCAGGCTCGCCAATCCAGCATTCCGGGTACTGAATACAGGTTCTTATTTCACGTTATCTTCCAAGTTCTGTCATTATTCTGTTAAACAGGTCGATGTCAATGGTTTGGGCAAATGGCTCGTGAGCTGTTCTGGCTACCGCGGAAATTCCGGCGATATCGGGATTGGTAACGGTTATACCGTCGGCCACCATTGAGGCAAGAAACTCGTCGGTCAGTTCGGCGACCCGGTAATTCTGGTATTCCGTCGCTATATTGGCCGCTTCGATAATAATTTCTTGCTGTGCCGGGGTCAGACCCTGCCAGAACAATTCGCTCATGGACATAGTTACATATTCGTACTTGTGGTTGGTTAAAGCGATGTAATTCTGAACTTCGTGTATGCGTCCGCTGTAGATGAACGGTATTGGGTTTTCCTGCGCTTCTATTACGCCCTGTTCAAGACCGGTATAAACCTCAGCCCATGCCATAGGAGTAGGGGACGCGCCCATAACATTCCAGGTCGTTACCATCGCGGCGATTTCAGGAACGCGTATGACAAGTCCCTGTATGTCGTCCAGGGTATTTATCGGCCTGTTGGATGTTACTTGACGCGAGCCGCGGTTCCACCAGTTCAAAATGCGGATGCCCGACGAGTTTAGCACGTTTTGAGCGATCTCAGCCCCGGAAGCCCCGTGTATTACCCTGTCGAATTCATCCTGTGATTCAAACAGATAAGGAAGCTCAAGCAGCAGCACGGTAGGCTCAAAAACGCCCAAAACCCCGGCGATTAATGCCATGTCCACAACGCCTATCTGCATACCTTCGCCCATATCCCTGTCGCCGCCCAAGGTGGAGTTGGGGAAGATAGTAACCGTGATATTTCCGCCGGACAGTCTTTCTACTTCTTCTTGGAATCTTACGGACGCCAGGTGCCAGATGTCGTTTTCATTCTGGACGTGTCCCAGCCTTATGTTGACCGGATCGCCGAGATCACCGGCATCTGCGGCTGTTTCCGCAGGCGCCCCCCCACCGGCGGGTGCCGCTGGAGCAGCCGGAGCCGCGCAGGCTGAAAGCATCATGAACGACATCATTACAGCAACAATTACGGTAATACGCTTTTTCATATTGACATAGCCTCCTTGAAATATTTTGGTTCTAAGAACCTGTGTTCAATACCCGAAATGCTGGCTGGAAGAGGCAGTTTTTCGCCAATCTAGGAAGTGACGACGACGCGTACCCTTGTGGTACGCTAGGAGGAGTTGACGACGAGTGGCGGAAAACTGACCTTCTAGACAGCATTTCGGGTATTGAACACAGGTTCTAAGCCGCTAAGGCGGATGTTATGGAAGTGTAACGAGGACTTTTACAACGTTTTCCTTTTTCTCGCTTAGAACCGCTAAAGCGTCCTGAGTGCGGGACAACTCATACTTTTGCGTAACCAGATCGTTAAGATCAAGTCCTGTGTTAATCATTTCGACCGCTTTTACGAAGTCCTTCGTTTCGTATGTCATTGAACCAAACATGGTCTGCTCTTTAAAGACAATGGCATAGCTGTAAAACGGAATTTTTTCCGTAATCATAGATACGACACCGATTTCACCACGTTTGCGTACGCAATCGGAAGCTTGGTCTAATATGCCGGGAGCGCCTGCCGATACAATGGCAAGGTCTGCGCCGCGCCCGTTAGTCAGCTCTTTGACTTTGGCCGCGACGTCTTCTGTGATAGGGTCTAAGGCGGCGGCGGCGCCAAGCTTTAAAGCCATTTGGCGGTTGAAGGGGGCGGTGTCTGTGCAAATAATGGTTTTGTATCCCATTTCACGGGCGACTATCTGAGTCAAAAGCCCTATTGATCCGGCGCCCAGGATCACGATGCAATCCTTTTCTTTAACGGTTACTCGATTCATTACGTGAACGGCAACCGCCAAAGGCTCTATCATTACGCCCATTTCATAGCTGATATTATCCGCGATCTTATGTACTGACTTCTCAGGAGCGTTGAAGAATTCAACAAATGTGCCGATCCACTTGGGGGTTCCCGGCGCCGCTTTATTAAGACAGATGTTAACAAGATCCTGCTTGCAGAACTCACATTCTCCACAGCCGGAATGCGGTTCGACAGTCACGCGGTCACCGATTTGGAATTTTTTAACATCCGGGCCGACTTCAACAATGTCGCCCGCAACTTCGTGCCCCAATACCGCCGGCGGTTTGCGGAATGCGTGAGTGCCGTGGAAAAGGTGTAAATCCGAACCGCACACCCCCGCTGCCGCTACCTTTATTAAGACTTCGTCATTTTTCAAAGCAGGTTTTTCGATGTCGTTAATTGACACAGTTTCTTTCTCTGTTACAAGCGCTGCTTTCATTAAGGCCTCCTTCTAAGCATACTCCAGACAATATTGGAGTGGTTGTGTTTTAATTATATACAATTATCAATTGAAGTCAATACAAAATACTCAATTAACTGTCTTATTTTTAAACAATATTGTAAATAATGACGCCCGTACTGTTGTAGTTTCTACAGAATGTTAAAATGTTGACACAGTTTCCCCAATCTGTTATAATTTTATATTAAGGATGTGACTACATTGGATACAATTAAAATTCTTGCCATAGCTCCATATCAAGGATTAAAGGAATTACTTGAAGAAGCCGCGGCTTCTTATAAAGAAATAGAATTGCATTGCCATGTCGCCGATATGCATGATGGAGTAATGCTTGCGCGTTCTCTGAATTTAGAGGATTATTCGGCGCTTATTTCCCGTGCCGGAACAGCGGAATTGCTGGATCAGTTTTCACCAATACCGGTGGTGGACGTTGGGATTACAGTGTATGACATGCTGCGTGCCACCCGCCTTTTGCAAAACTATAAGGGAAAGTTTGCCGTTGTCGGATTTTCGGCGATCACCGACTACGCGTTTATGCTAAACGATATTTTGCTGTCCAATCTTCAGATATTTACCGTACGTTCGCAACAAGAAATTCTCGAATGCATGGAGCGGCTCAAGTCACAAGGCTTCAGTCTGGTTATCGGAGATATGATTACAGTAACAAATGCCAGGCGCTCAGGGCTAAACGCCATTTTGGTCACTTCTAACAGAGAGAGTGTCGACAGGGCTTTACAAGAATGTATACGGTGGCAGAAAAAAAACACATATTCCAAGTGTGAAACACATGTTTATGAGAAATTGCTCCAATATGTAGAAGGCGGTTTTTTCATATTCAGCGCTGACGGGAAGTGTATTTTTAAAATGCAGCACGAACATATAATTTCGGAAAATGATATGTCAAGCGTTTTAAACAGGTACGCAAGCGAAATATTTTCCGGGAAATTGCAGCAATTTGTTAGACAATACAACGGAGTTTCATGCAAAATTCAGTTCCATATGGCTGATATTTCCGGCCAAGACGTATGCGTTTGCCATTGGAAGCCGATACAAACGCTTATGAGAGAAGAGCAGTCAATGGTGTCATATCAAAATCTGGACGATGCACCTACGGTAAACTTGGAAACATTCAAATCCTCAAGTTCTTCCTATCTTAAAACAATCGATACTGTAAAAAAATTCGCGAAAAGCAGGGTCCCAGTTATTATCAGAGGACAGCGGGGATGCGGCAAGGATAGCTATTCTTACGCTCTATACCGCTTTAGCGGGCATACTCAAAAACCGATGATAACCATTGACTGTATGCAATATACTCCAAAAAAATGGGCCGCGCTTATGGAAAGTGAAAACTCGCCCTTGAGCGAATCGAATTGTACGATATATTTCAAGGAAATCCATCTTCTCTCAAACAGCCTTCAAATGCAATTGGAGACATTTTTTGAAAGCACGCACATTCATAAGCGAAACCAGCTTATTTTCTCGCATATTCCCGGAGCTTCCGCGGAATTTGACGAAGGAAATCTATATTACTATATTCGCAATGTAATGCAATCACTTGTACTTTCTATCCCGACACTTAATGACCGCACTGAAGATATCCCGAATCTTGTCGCGTTATACCTTAACCAGATGAACGCTACAATGGCGAAGCAGGTTGTTGGTATGCATCCCGGCGCGCTTGCGGCTCTTCAAGAATTTTTTTGGGATGATGGGCTGGATCAACTCAAAAGAATCATGCAGGAACTGGTGGCACTTACGGAGTCGAGCTATATCAGCGAAGACCTTACACGGGAGATACTGTGCAAAGAACAATCGTTAGCGACAACACAAGCAAACAACCCGCAAATAAACCTCAGCGGCACACTGGATGAAATCATAGATCAAGCTGTCACAACTGTTTTGAAGCAGGAAAACATGAACCAATCCAAAGCCGCCAAACGTCTTGGAATCAGCCGAAGTACATTGTGGAGGAGGATTCAATAATGAGTCATGACGATGCTTTGGGTATAACCGTAAAGATATAATTAGAAGCAATAAAATAACCGTCTCCAAAAGGCTGTAGATGTTGGGACGGTATTTTTCCAATATATATCCCCAAGCCGGATTAATACGCATTTATACTGAAAATATAACCCGCCGGCTTTCATTGCCGGCTGTTAGAACTTGTCCTTGATCTGCATCTTTATACCGGTGCGCTTGGTCTCGACTTTTGGCGAATTGTCGTCGCTGTACGCATCCTTGATACCCTTATTGAGCTTGAGCATACATGCTTCGCAGAAATTGCCGATGGTTACCGGTTCGCCGCAGCTTTTGCAGGTTATGTCGCCGGCCATGCCCGATGTGGCCATAAGGCGGCCTTCCCGCACATATCCCAATATCTTCTTGACAGATACTCCCGTAGCTTTTGAAATTTCACCAAGGGTGCTTTCTTCATTTTCTTCAATATATTCCTTGATGGCGCTGAACCCTTCTTCTTCGCCGATTTTACATGCCTCGCACATTCCCAAGGAGTTTTGGACATACATCTTTCCGCATCCGGGGCAGTTCTTCACGTTCATATAGGCCTCCTTCGAGCTTTTGGTAAGTGAGTTGTTACAACAAGCCTAACTTATTCCTGACCTGTATCATGGTTCCTGACGCGATGGCTTGAGCTCTTCCGGCGTTTGTGCGCATAGTGGACTCAAGTTGTATCTTGTTGGATAAGGCGGCGGCGTAGCGTTGTTTAATCGGCTCCAGAGCGGCGACGGCGGCTTCGGCCACGGCCTCCTTGAGCGCCCCGTAAGAGCAGGACCCCAGAGCAGCAAGGGTTTCTTCTATTGAGATACGTTTAACCGCGGCGTAAATGTCCAGGAGGTTGCTGACCCCCGGCTTGTCGGAGCTGTAGCTGACTTTAGAGTCGGAGTCGGTCACGGCCTTCTTAATCTTGGAGCGAATTACGTCAGGTTCGTCCGTAAGATAGACAATCGAACCTTCGCCGCCCTTGTCCGACTTGGACATCTTCTTTTCGGGATCTTGCAGGCTCTTGATTCTTGCGCCGATGCGCGGGATGAGTATGTCGGGTACAACGAATACGCCGCCGTGAACATTGTTGAAGCGCTCCGCCACATCCCGTGAAAGCTCGAGGTGCTGACGCTGGTCTTCGCCTATGGGGACGAAGTTTGTCTTGTACAGCAGTATGTCGGCGGCCTGCAGGACGGGGTAGGTAAACAGTCCGGCGTTTATATTGTCTTCGTTTTTCTGCGACTTTTCCTTATACTGGGTCATGCGGTTAAGTTCGCCCATGTAGGTATAGCAGTTGAGAATCCAGGCCAGTTCGGAATGTGCGGCCACTTGCGACTGCATATAGAGTATGGAGCGCGCCGGGTCTATACCAACCGCTATCAGCATTGCGAACGTTTCGCGGCATTTCTTGCTGAACTCCGCGCTGTCCATTCGCACGGTAAGCGCGTGCAGGTCTACAATACAGTATATGCAGCTGTAGTCCGTCTGCAAATGCACCCAATTGGAGAGAGCTCCAAGATAGTTCCCCAGATGCACCACGCCTGTGGGTTGTATCCCGCTGTATATTATCTGTTTGTTACTGCTTGCCCATGCCATGTTCATCACCTTTGTTTGTCGTCATTGTCATTTGCAATCCGATCAGAACTTCTTCGCGCGTCGGGGCATATATAACGGCTTCGCCCACTTGTTTTAGAAGTATCAGCCGGAGCTTGCCGCCTTTTACCTTCTTGTCGCTTAACATGAGGTCGTATATCTGTTCTGGAGAAAAGCCGCCGGCCGTCACGCCGGTTGGAAGCCCCAAGGTTTTAAGCAGTCCTATGGCGGAGCGTACTTCATCGTCCCCGATGTATCCAAAATGAGCCGAAAGCCTCAGCGCTGCCGACGTTCCGATAGACACGCATTCTCCGTGGCGCATATTGTAGCCCGAAAGACCTTCTATCGCGTGGCCGAATGTGTGGCCAAAGTTTAGAATCTCCCTTACTCCCTTGCGCTCAAATTCATCCTGCGCGACTACCCCGGCCTTGATCTCGCACGACCATGTAACCAAGCGGTCGAGCGTGTCCAAGTCTTTCGCGCGGATACCGTCTAAATTCGAGCCGATCCATTCCAGGTACGATTCATCTTTTATCAGAGCGTGCTTCACGACCTCGGCCATGCCGCTTGCGAACTCGCGCGCCGGCAAGGTGCGCAGGGTCTCCACATTGCTGTATACCAACGCGGGGGCGGCGAACGCGCCTACGACATTTTTGTGTTCGCCAATGTCGATGCCTGTCTTGCCGCCGATGCTGCTGTCGCACATGGACAGCAAGGTCGTGGAAACTATAACATACGGTATGCCGCGCATGTATATAGCCGCCGCAAAACCCGCAACATCGGAAACAACGCCGCCGCCGAGGATAATCATCAATGAGTCGCGCTGCATCCTGTTATCCATCAGAAAACTGCAGATGCTTTCGAGCGCGGGGAAACTCTTGGCCGCTTCTCCGGCGCCGATTATCATTTCTGCGTAGTACTCGGCATTTGGAGCGACGCGTTCGCGCACATCGGCCAGATACAGAGGAGCAACGCCGTCATCGCAGATTACCGCCGTCCGGCGTCCGGCAAGCCCTGCCTGTGAAAGCGCCTCCGCAAGCCCGTCAAATCCGCGTGTGACACAAACATTATATGTATTTTCACCTGAAACTACATCAATAATTCTCATTCGTTTCTCTCACATTTTCACAATATAAAAAAGAAGCCTTTCGGAATTTTTCCGGCCAATATATAGATCGAATTCCAGCGCACAACAACAACAAAACTATATTATGAGCGGAACAGCTTAATGCAATCTGTTGCTGTAATTGCCGGCGGCTATCGTCATCGCGTTGGCTTCCTGCGCAAACTGTTCACGGAAATTCAAGACCCTTGGCACGTAGTTCTGGGTCTCTTGGAACGGCGGTATGCCGCCGTGCCTGGTCACGGCTCCGGCTCCGGCGTTATAGGCGGCAAGCGCCAGCTCGTAGTCGCCGTCGAAACGGTCGAGCTGCCGCCGCAGATATCGTGTGCCCCCAAAAATATTCTGCGTAATGTCGAACGGCTCGGTTACGCCCAAAGAACGCGCCGTGGCCGGCATGAGCTGCATCAGCCCCATTGCCCCGGCTCTCGAAACGGCCGAGGGGTTGAAGTTGCTCTCCGTGCGGATTACCGCGCGTATCAGGTTCGGGTCTATGCCGTACTGCTGGGCGGCACGCAGGATTACGTCGTTAATCATTTGGCCGTGCTCGCCGCTGACGTTCAGGTTGGCGAAGTTTTGCAAAGTCTGCTCAAAACTAAGCTGATTCGCGCCTTGCGCAGACTGAACGCCATCCTGAGGAGCCTCCCCGGCCGCTGCGCCGTCTCCCGCTCCCTCGGTCGGCAGCCGCCTCGCGCTCCGAGGATGATGCACAAGCGAGACGCCTATCGTCGACTGTATGTTATTCAATATTTCATTAAACAAACCCTGTACGCTGAGACCCATAATAATCTCCTATAGCAATCAAGTTACAATAATATTATAGCCTAAATCTCTTTTTGTCAATGCTTTCTTAATATAGATAATAGCAACTGCGGAGGCTGCCACAACAACCGACTACTAAAATAAATCTGAGTGAGTGCCTGTCCTTAAAAAAATAATATCATTACCATCAATTTTGTAAATCAACAGCCAATCACTTTGTATATGGCATTCTCTGCAACCAATATAATCGCCGATTAAATCATGATCCCTATTCTGTGGAGGTAAAGGAAGCTCATTAACTAACTGTGCAATGATTTTATCAATTTTTCCAAGGTCAAGCCCTCTCCTTTGCGACAACTTATACTCTTTCTTAAATCTTGTCGAATATACCGGCGACTTCAATCTTCCTTCAACTCCCTAAGCAACTGGTCAAGGCTGTCGCATTTGTGGAGATTCAACCCCTGTTCAGCTTCTTTTATAGCGGCAATTGTTTCATCGTTAGGTACGCGCAAATCAAGAGGGATTCCTCGATAACGGATAATTTGACGGAAAAACATATTGATTGCCTCTGTAGTTGAAATACCTAAGCCATCCAGAATTGTGTCAACTTGCTCTTTGATTTCCGGTTCGATCCGCGTGTGAATAGTTGATGTTTTTGGCATAGCTGCACCTCCTTATGTCATAATTGTATCACGTTATAGATACATTTGCAACACTCAAAGTAAATAATCGATCATGATGCTTTTGTCGCTCTTATGATTTTGTCCTGGGATTGTTCAATTTTATATTAACCAGCCCGGCGGCCTCCAATTCTCGCAGTTGCCGTTCTTTTTCAGCCTCGAGAAAGGCTTCATCAATCATAACGATATTGCAAGCGTCACATGTACCCAAGTGATTTATCTCAAGTTTACCTAGAATGCATTTCCATTTCCTATTATAAATACAAAAATTGAACGCACACTTCATTTCATCACCCTTTAAAAATTTATTGCACTTATTTAGTAATATTTTAAGTGCATATATAACATTGTATCACAATAGCGGACTAAAATAAATAGAAAATTAGTGCTTGTGAGTGGGAGAGATTTTGATAATGAGTAATCAAAAACATATTAGCATACGTATTGACGAAGATGCGCTTAATAAATTTCATTATGTCGCCAAGTATGATAATCGTTCCGTTAGCTGGCAAATTAAGCACCTAATACACCAATGTATTAGAGAATTTGAAAAAGAACACGGCAAAATTGATCTATCGGATATGGACTGATGTATTTTTGATATGCTATAATCGTTAAATATATCACATCCGCAATTGCTAAGGAGAACTCAATGAATATAAAATCACTGAAAACATTAGAATTTACGAAGATAACGCACATGCTTGCCGAGCGCGCGATATCACAGGCGGGTAAGCGTCTAGCTCTGGAGATTGCCCCGTCCGGGGATATACATCGTGTGACGCGCGCGCTAAAGGCCACAACCGAGTCGTCGGCTATAATCGTGAAGCGCGGGTCGCTGCCGCTTGGCGGAATAAAAGATATTTCGGGAAGCTTGTCGCGGGCGCGGCTTGCGGGGGCGCTTTCTGTGGAAGAGCTTCTGGCGGTGGCCGACTTCGCGTATGTAACGCGCAAGGCGGAATCGTACTTCAAGGAAAACTCGCGCGGGGCCGAACACGAGGAATTCCCCATTGTTGCGGATCTGTTCGGCGCGCTTGTTACAACAAACGATTTGGAAAGCGAGATCGGGCGCTGCGTTTCGCCGCCAAATCTTGTGAACGACGGGGCAAGCTCACATCTGGCCTCGATTCGCCGCCAGATAAAGTCGGCGGGTGACAAAATCCGCGAGAGTCTGAACAAGATAATCCATTCCGGCGACTATAAGAACATGCTGCAAGACAATGTTATCACAATACGCAACGACCGATTTGTCGTGCCAATCAAGCACGAGTACCGCGGCAACTTCCCCGGGATGATCCACGACCAGTCGTCCAGCGGCTCTACATTGTTTATAGAGCCGGCAAGCGCTGTGCAGATGAACAACAAGATCAAGGAATTGCTTGCCGACGAGAAGATCGAGATCAACAAGATTCTGACGGAGCTTTCGGCGCTGGTTGCGTCTAAGGCCAATGTGCTGGCGGTCAATCAGGAGGCGTTGACGGAGCTTGACTTCATATTCGCCAAGGGGGAACTGTCGCTTGAGATGCGGGCAAGCGAACCTGTATTCAATACGCTTGGGGAGATCGATATCAAGAAGGGGCGCCACCCGCTTCTTCCGCGAGACAAGGTCGTCCCGACCGATATATATCTGGGTAGGGATTTTACTACTTTGCTGATAACCGGACCTAACACCGGCGGTAAGACCGTGGCGCTCAAAACGCTTGGGCTGTTTACGCTGATGGGGCAGGCGGGGCTGCATATCCCTGCCTTTGACAATTCGAGCCTTGCGCTGTTCGACAACGTGTTCGCGGACATAGGAGACGAGCAGAGCATCGAGCAGAGTCTGAGTACGTTCTCGTCGCATATGACAAATATCGTGAATATACTTAAAGATGTGACCGACGACTCTCTGGTGCTTCTGGACGAACTCGGTGCCGGAACCGACCCCACCGAGGGCGCGGCCTTGGCCATCGCCATTATAGACAGGCTGACGAGCCGGGGCATACGCACGGCGGTTACGACGCATTACAGCGAACTGAGGGTGTTCGCTTTACAGGAACAAGGCGTTCAAAACGCCTCGTGCGAATTCGACGTTGAGACTCTTCGTCCTACGTACAAGCTGCTTATCGGCATACCCGGCAAGAGCAACGCGTTTGCCATATCGTCAAAGCTTGGACTGCCCGAAGATATAATACAAGCGGCCAGGGAACGCATCAGCAGCACCGACATCAAGTTCGAGGATGTGCTGACCGATCTTGAAATCAGCCGCAAGACAATGCAGCTTGAAAAAGAGCGTGCCGAGGAATACCGCCAGGAGGCCCAGCGGCTTCGCGAGGATGTCGAAGGCCAGAAAGTCAAGATTGCCGCTTCCCGCGACAAACAGTTACAGGCCGCGAAAGAGGAGGCCCGCGCGATTGTGGCGGCCGCCAAGGACGAGGCCGACGCCCTGATGAAGGAGCTCCGCAAGAGCCTGAGCCGCGCTACGTCATCGAACCAGATCGAAAGCGAATCTGCGCGCCAAAAGGTGGGCGATCTTCTGCGCCGGCATGACGACGCGCTCGAAGCCGGCCGCGCTCCGGACGTCGCGAAGGAGCCGCCGGCTTCGCTGCGTAAAGGCGACAGCGTGTTCATTCACACGCTTTCGCAAAATGG
Source organism: Defluviitaleaceae bacterium (assembly GCA_009780015.1). Classification (GTDB taxonomy): domain Bacteria; phylum Bacillota; class Clostridia; order Lachnospirales; family WRAA01; genus WRAA01. The sequence goes on from WRAW01000021.1 coordinate 20,717, forward strand.
AGTAGTATCCGAGCCGCCCGACTCAAACGGCGACGTCATGGTCGTGGCCGGGATTATGAAGATAAAGGTTCACATATCCAAGCTGTCGCTGAACGAGGAAGATACCGTAAAGGTTCGCCGGTCATCCGCGGTGTTCGCCGCGCCCGTCAAATCTACCAAGAGCCTGAGCATATCTCACGAAATAAATCTCCTGGGCTGCCTTGCCGACGAAGCCGTCGAAAAGGCCGACAAGTACCTGGACGACGCATATCTAAGCGGCCTCAGCCAAGCGCGCCTGATACACGGCAAGGGTACGGGAGCGTTGCGTACAGCCATCCACAACTATCTGCGCAGCCACCCGCTGGTCAAAAGTTTCCGTCTGGGCGGTTTAGGCGAAGGAGACGCCGGTGTTACAATAGTCGAGTTTAATAAATAAAAAAAAGTTGACTTGTAAACATTAATTTATTATAATCTTATTAAATCAAACTACCATAAAAAGTAAAAAGCTAATGAAGGGAGTAGTGTTTTGCCTTTGGCGAAACATGTGGACAGTATGCTTAAAAATATGAGGATCAAGGGGAAATTGTGGCTTGGGTTTGGCTTTCTTCTAGCGATAATGATATTTGTGACGGGCTATGCAATACTCAATATGAACAGAATAAGCGAAGACTATTTTTACGCGAATGATTTTCCGCAGGAAAGGTATATAACTCTTAATTACATGACGGCCGAAATCTTAGAACTTAGGCGTCTTGTGACCTTGATGGCGTTTCACTCCGGCGATGCCGACATACTTGGCGGACTGCTGAATGACGTTCATCAGGTAAGAGCAAGGATATCCGCTTATTTTAGTGACTACAGGACCAGTCTTGAATCGGATCCTCAGCTTGAGGCCGATAGGCGGAACTTTTTTCTGAGTACGGCAAACGGTTTGGATCAATTGTTAAACCGGTATATAAACGAGGTTGCGCTGGCTATGCACGAAAACGCCCTGGCCGGCGACAGGAACGGAAAGCTTCAAACTCTTGAGCGCGGCGCCGCTACATACGCGGAAATAGAAGCTCAGTTTGGTCTACTGGCGGACGGGGCGCATCAGACTATGGACGCAGTTTTCGACAGAGTGAGCGCCCTGGTGAATTTTACTGCGATGACTCTGTTGATTTTATTCCTTGTCGGGCTGGTTGTAAGCGTAGTTGTTGCGTTGTTCATTTCCAGGACTGTGACAAAGCCTATCCAGGAAATAGTGAAAGTACTGGACGATGTGGCCGCCGGCAATTTCAACGTCAACATCCGTACGGAAAGCAATGACGAAACAGGTATGCTGGCCAAGAGCGCCAAGAACCTGGTCAACACACTTACCACATTGATATACGACATGGAGCATATGTCCGAGGAACATGAAAAAGGTGATATTGACGTATTTATACAGGAAGATAAGTATGTGGGCGAGTTTAAAGTTGTGGCCGAACACATCAACTTTATGGTAAGCACTCATATCAAAACAAAGAGAAGAGCTGTAAACGCGTTTTCCGAATTGGCAAACGGTAACTTTGAGTTCCAGCTTGATAGGCTACCGGGCAAAAAAGTATTCATTAACGAAGCGCTTGAGAGCATGAGGTCGCACATCAAGAGTGTTGTTGATGGATTAAACATTATAATTAAGGCCGCCGCCGTTGACGGCGACCTGGCCGTAAGTATTGACGAGAGCAAGTATTCAGGCGGCTGGCGCGAGATAATGAAGGGTCTGAATTCAATCGCCAAAGCTGTGGACGATCCTGTTGTAGAAATAAGGGATGTCATGGAAAACCTGTCGCGCGGCAATTTTGACAAGAAGGTTACCGGTAATTACACAGGAGACTTCCTGTCTTTGCGCGAGTCTGTCAATGGTACAATCGACAAATTATCCGGCTATATATCTGAAATTACCGACTCCTTGTCGCAGATGGCGAAAGGTGACTTTACCAACTCTGTCAATCGCGAATATGTGGGAAGTTTTGAAGCAATCAAGGATTCGATGAACAACATCAACAAGACTCTGAATAATACTATGCTCGAAATTTCGACCGCGGCCGAACAGGTTCTTTCCGGCGCAAAGCAGATATCCAGTAGCGCGATGGATCTGGCCAATGGGGCTCAAACGCAAGCCAGTTCCGTAGAAGAACTCGTCGCCTCAATGGACATGATTAACCATCAGACAAAGAAAAACGCCGACAGCGCCGACGAAGCCAACGACCTATCCAGCAAGTCCACGGTCAACGCCAAAGAGGGCAATGACGCGATGAGGCAGATGCTCGACGCCATGACTCAGATCAAGGAATCTTCCAACAGTATTTCCAAGATCATTAAGGCCATACAGGATATCGCTTTCCAGACAAACCTGCTTGCTCTTAACGCCTCAGTCGAGGCTGCCAGAGCCGGCGAACACGGCAGGGGCTTCAGTGTTGTAGCCCAGGAAGTGCGCGCTCTCGCTAATAGAAGCCAGGAAGCGGCATCCGAAACCACAAGCCTTGTGGAAGACTCCATCTCAAGGGTGGAATCAGGCTCGTCAATTGCCGCCGTTACCGCGGAATCTCTTGACTCCATCGTTAAGAGTTCTAACGAAGTACTTTCCATCGTTAACGCCATCTCCCAAGCCTCAAGGGATCAGGCGGAAGCGATAGACCAGGTAAGTATCGGACTCGGACAGATATCCGTGGTAGTACAGAGCAATTCCGCCGTGTCGGAAGAAGCTGCGGCCACAGCCGAAGAACTTAACTCCCAAGCCGTTATGCTTCGCGAGATGGTTTCTTACTTTAAGCTTCGCAGATAGATAGACTGCTGAAATTTAACGAATTTAAACACCCGCTTCGGATATTCCGAAGCGGGTGTTTAAATTCGTTTCTACAGGATACTAATCAAACCGTTGACAATTTTGTCGCATTCACCTTTAAAATCAATTATTTTTTGTCGGTACGGTTCAGTATTTAAAGATTCTGCATTCAAAATTTTATTATCAAGTCCAACAACAGGAATTTTATTATCTTCAGAAACTCTAAACTAGCTGATTATAGTCAGGTATGTTTGCAATTCTGTAAGGAGCAGAACCGTCAAACATCTTTTCAAACTCACTAGGCGCCAATGCCATACCAAAGCTGTTCAAATCAGTTGCCAGTTCGATAGCACATTTATTTATTTCAACCAAGCTATTTTCAAACCGTTTTGCGGATTTTGTGTTTTTTTCATCTAATCTTGAATAAGGTCTATAGTTTTGGTAAACTATTCCTAGTAATTTAGGTAAGTTTTTAATTTTTCTATTAAAAATTTCAAAACCTGAAAGCTTACTGTTCCATCTCCTGAATATTTCATTTAAATTCATGAGAGCTTGGCGACTGAATAGTCCCGGATTCACAGGAATAATAAAGTAATCGGAAAGCATTAAGAGCAATTGATTTGTCGCCGAAAGAGCAGGTGATAAGTCAATAATAATGCAGTCAACATTTTTATTTAGCTCCTATAATGCTTCATAAGTTGATTTGGGGATATGACCCATCCCAGGTACATTTGAGACGGATAACGAAACAGCATCATCCAACTCAGCAAATCTTATGAATCCTGGTAACAACCTTAAATTGTAAGACTTGTTAAATGTCTTTATTTCCGGCCGCCCAATACCCAATGTTGGAAGTATATATGGCGAAAAGTACTCATAAACATTGTTTTGTAAGAAAAAATCAGGATCATAGTTTAATTCTTGAATACGTTGTTGTGGTTCGCCATATAAAAATTTATCTTCAACGGTGACTTCAGTTAGATTGCATTGAGAATCTGCATCTATCATTAAAACACGCTTACCAACGCTACTTAATCCCCAAGCAACATTATACGCTAACGTAGTTTTCCCTACTCCACCTTTATGGTTAAAAAAGGTTATTATTTTTCCCATACACTACCCCTTTTCCCATTTTTCAAAAGTATTGATGCATATATCAATTATATTCCATACTCAAATTTTTGCCAACGGACGTTAGTTAGTTAATCAAGTACAATAAAAACGCTGAACTGTAAACAATCCAGCGTTCTAACTCTCAAAAATCGAGAATAATTACCTCTTCGAGAACTGTGGAGCGCGTCTGGCGCCTTTTAGGCCGTACTTTTTGCGTTCCTTCATGCGCGGGTCGCGCGTCAGGAACCCGGCGCGCTTGAGGGCGGGGCGCAGTTCCGAATCCGCGTCGAGAAGCGCGCGCGAAATGCCGTGGCGTATTGCTCCGGCCTGGCCTGTATAGCCTCCGCCGTAAACGTTGACGCGCACGTCAAAACGCGACAGGGTCTGTGTAAGCTCGAGGGGCTGCTTTACGATAAGCTTAAGCGTTTCTAGTCCGAAGTATTCGTCTATGTCGCGCTTGTTGATCGTTATCTTGCCGCTGCCCGGGACGAGGTAAACCCTCGCGACCGAGCTCTTTCTGCGGCCTGTTCCATAATATCTGGCGTCGCTCATGTTATCCTCCTTCCAGGCTAGTATGTGATTTTAAGGGCTTCCGGCTTCTGCGCCTCATGCGGATGCACAGAACCGGCATAAACGTTCAGCTTGCGGAAACACGCGCGGCCAAGTACGTTCTTGGGCAGCATACCTTTAACGGCAAGGCGGATTACCTGGGAGGGCTTTGTCTGCATCATTTCGCGGAGCGTGGTAGTCTTTAGCCCTCCGGGGTGGCCTGTGTGCCGGCGGTACAGCTTGTCGTTCATTTTATTTCCTGTAACCTTGATCTTTTCGGCGTTTATTACGATAACGTGGTCGCCTGTGTCCACGTTAGGGGTAAATATAGGCTTGTGCTTGCCACGAAGAATCTTTGCGATCTCGGACGACAAACGTCCAAGAGTGTGGCCTTCCGCGTCAATTACGTACCACTTGCGCTCGACCTGCGTTGGCTTGGCAATGAAGGTGGTTCTCATGCTCTTCCTCCTGCGTTATAACATTTATCCGTAAACATTCTCAATCCGGGGCTAACGAATTAGAAGTGGATTAAACTGCCTAATTATAGTACATTTATCGCGTTGTGTCAACACAAAAATTAATGTGGGGACATTTCAAAGCGCATGGCGAAAAATGATGCTTTTAAGCGCTCTTCTTTCTTGGTATGTTTTTTATGCTCACTGCCGGGCGCCGTGATCTAAGCAGCCAGTACGTCACCGCTAACCCCAGGGAAGCCGCCGCGGCAAGTTTTCCATAGCGAACGAAGCGGCTGTGCGCCGCTATATCTGACGCAATGTCCGCCGACTCGGCCTCTTCCAGAAAGGAATCGTTAATTTCGCCTATGCAAGCCAATAACCTTGCGGCTGTGCCTCTTCTATCCATGTTCATATTATAACTCCTTCCTTTTCTAAGTATATGCCCAGTTTCTTGCGCGACCTGAATAGTATGGACTTGATCTTGCTTTCGTTCATCTGAAACCGTTCGCAAATAGCGCGGATGCTCTCCCCATGAAAGTACCGCAGCACAAAGACGATCCTCGCCGTTTGCTCCATAGTATTCAAAAAAGAGTTTATGGCTTCCGTAACAAGGGATGCCTCGTACTCATCCTCCGGCCCGCCTTTAGAGGGCACACATTCCTCAAGCTCGCTAAGGAGCATGTTGACCTCGCCCCCGCCGCGCTTGGCCGCGCCCCTGGCCTCCCATTTGTTGATAGAAAGATTCCGTGCGATCCTTGCTAAAAACGCTCCGAATTTCATAGGGCGATTAGGCGGAATCGCCTCCCATGCTTTAAGCAGCGTGTCGTTGACGCACTCTTCCGCGTCTTCATTACTGTGCAGAATGTTCATTGCCGTCCTATAGAGACGTTGGCCATACTTTCGCCTTGTTTCCGCAATAGCCGATTCCTGGCGTTTGAAAAATAATTCTAAAATCATGTGGTCGTCCACATTTACCACCTCTATGCATACACTAAGTATCCCTTAATATTATAGACAGGAAAAACACAAGCCGGTTGTACGGATGCGTTGATTTTGTATGATTGTATCATATATGAATATCGTGTGGTAATTATATGCAAGATTATGCTAAACAAAATTCTGCCTTATTGGCGGAGTTTTTAGTTCTTTAAAAGTCCATATAAATCACATTACAGATTTTTTTGTATCCTTGACCTTGGGAGCGAGTGAAGCTTCAAAAGACAGAATATTTTTTACTGTTTCCTTCGCTCGCTGGTCAAGATTTCTATAAGTTCGTATTATTCCGATTTCTTCATCATCAAAAGGGCTGTTCGTCACATCGGAACGCCCAAGCAAATAGTCGGTAGTTACATTGTATAGGTCAGCCAACATGCAAAGAGATTCAAAGTTCATTTCTCGCTTGCCGGATTCGTAAAACGAATAGGCCTGCCGCGTTATTTTGAGATATTCCGCGACATAATCATGAGTAAACCCTCTTTTTTTACGCAAGTCTACAAGAGTTTGAGATAACATAGGCTCACCCCTTCACTTTAGGGTAACTTATGACAGGATATTCTTCAACGCACGAAACAAAAAGTTGTTGATAAGGCAACATATAGTTACTATACTAATAATTGGCAAGCATGTTTTTACATAAGATAACAAAGGAGGTAACACATGAAAAAGAAATTACTAATAGCAACGGCTGTTGTAGCCGTCGCGTTGGCGGCTTGTGGGGGAACACCCCAAACCCCACAGCCAACGCCTGAACCGGCTCCGTCCGTTGAAACCGCTGCATTAGAACTTGAAACAGAACCCGACGCAGAACCCGATGTTGAACTGGAACTTGTTACGGATGCAGGCGGCATTAACGCCCAATCCTTCGCGCTGATACGCAACGGCATGAGTGTTGACGAAGTTCAGGAGCTTATAGGAGTCGCGCCTAGTTCAGAAACCACTACGGAGACTCTAGGCATAACATCTACAGTGATAATGTGGATGGGAAGCGGCCTTGAGTCAATAACCGTGCTATTTACGAATGGTAACGTGACTTCGACAACTCAAATGAGTTTGCGGGGTGAACCGCAAGTTGAAGTCGTCACTGCCGGCGGGGTTAATATGGACACTTTTGTATCTTTGCGAAACGGTATGAGTATTAGCGAAGTGCAAGACGCTATCGGAGTACCTCCCACATCCGAAACATCTACAGAAATGCTAGGTATCACAACTACTATGATTATGTGGATGGGTGACGGGCTCAGCTCCATTACTGTTACATTTACAGACGGCTACGTGTCAATGACTTCACAGCTCGATCTGTAATAGTATTGTACAGAGCAATAAAATAGTACCACCGCAAAATTAAAAAGAAAGCAGCATTAGAGCCGCTTTCTGACATTGAAGGCATTCATGAGGTTGAGTTTACCATAGCCCCATTTTGTGTTGGGGAATGTCAGGGCCGGGTTGCGTTCGCAGCCTCTGACTAGAAATGTACGCATACGAAGGGTATTCATGTTTGGGTAGTTTCCTTGGATGATAGACCACTGCAGGACTATCGCGCTGGCTCCGCAGGTTATTGCCGCGGCTACGCTTGTGCCGCTCATAACGCCGTAGCCGGTGGGGGTGACGCCCCCCACGTTTACGCCTGGGGCGACAAGGTCGGGAACCATCATGTTGTTGCGCGAAGGGCCCCACGACGACGATATATAGAGCGAGCCGTCGCGGGAGTTGTAGGCTCCGCAGGTGACGGGGCCGACGGCGGTGGCCGGACACACGACGGTGAAGTTTGGGTCGGGTGTGAGGAACTCGACAGAGCCGTCTATGAATTGCGGCAACGAGAGCCATGAATGGAAAACTCCGTCCAAAATGATCTCGCCGTACAGGTTTATTGTCCAGACTCCTTTTGTGGGTGCGGTAACGGTTACGACTATGATGTTGTTTTCGCCCAGGAAATAAATCACCCTCACCACAGAGTTTTCGAGCGTAAGCTTCTTCTCGAAGACCTCGCCTATGTTCATAGGTATACGGGATATGCTGTCGCCCGTGGGGGACGTAATCGAAATATGCATACGGTCGTGCGGCGATGTGACGACATTCGCCAGGAACCCGGCCGTGTTGTCGCCGACGTTCAGTTGGAATTCCGATGAATCGCCTTCCTTGGCGATAGAGCCCTTGAAGTGATGCCTCGCGTTTGCCTCGTTTCCCGCGGGAACGCATAGGGCTAAGCCTGTTTCGCCGCTAAGCCCGTAGAGGTACTGCTCAAATATTGATGAGCCGTCATGACTGCTGGCACTTGTCCCCATACCTATGCAAATTGCCACGGGGCGATTCATTTTCAACGCCTTTTGCAAAATATAATCAATGCCCAGCATTACGTCCGTACTCTGGTAGATATCCTGGTTTTTCTTGCTGAGGGCGAAATAGTCGATGTAGAAGTCCCTGGCCTTGCGAACCTTCACCATAATTATGTCGGAATCGGGGGCCGCCCCGAGGTAATCGTTGTCCTCCCGCCCGGCAGCCACGGACGCCAAGAATGTTCCATGCCCCGATTCGTCCCTATGAGGCACGACCGTGAATGGATTTTCGCTAACAAGGGCACGGTCTATATCCTCCTTAGAGTATTCTGTTCCCATATACTGGCCCCTTGGCGGCTTGCCGGAGATTGTCTGATCCCAGATATACTGTATCTTAGAGCTTCCGTCCTCGTAGCGGAAGGCGGCCTTTGTATAGTCGATTCCTGTATCTACAATCGCGACAAGTACACCGCTTCCGCGCAGGTTCACATTTGGCGTGTTGTGGACGTTGGTTATGCCCGCGTCGCCGAGGCTCACACGATCCATAAGACCCAGCGGGTAGGGGTATATATTGTTAAAATACTGACCTAAGTCAAGGAATATCCGCGCTATTCGATCCATAGGAGCATAGGCGATTACGTACCCCCCTTGCAGTTTGGCTCCGATCTTTATATAAGCCCTGCCATTGACGTACTGGCGAAACACCTTGTCATCAAGCGTATTAAAATCGACTATGTTGGGCAGGTTCACGAATTCTTCCAGGGTCATATCTTCATAGCGCTTAGCCTGACTGTCCGAAGCCTCCATTATCTTGAGCCCCTTGCCGGCGTAGTCGCGCAGATAGCCCATTGTCGCCTCTAGGCAAACCCTGCCGTATCCCCATGTCCCATTGGGGTATGTCTCGCCCGGCGTGCGCTGAGCTCCGAGCCGCAAGAACGCCTTCGCGCGCTGGCCGTACAGGAAAGGGTCATTGCCCTGCACAATACCCCACTGCATCATGAGCGCCGCGCAGCCGGTGACAATCGGCGCCGCGATGCTCGTTCCCGTAAAGCTGTCGTATCCGCCGCCGGCCATCGGGGCAAGCACGTCGACACCCGGCGCCACGATATCCGGCTTCACGGCTCCGTCGCGCTCAAGACCTCTTCCCGAAAAGTTGGCGATGCTTCCCAGCGCGGCGTCATAAGCTCCCACGGTAATTACGCCGTCCGCTGTCGACGGAATGGTCAGCGTGATATCGGGCGTAGGATTCACAAAGGCTGTCTTATCCGTCACTTCCTGATTTGTGGGAAGCCACACGTCTATACGCCCGTCGGTTATTTCGCCCGCAACGACGCGCAGCACCCAAAGTCCTTCGGCTATGCGTCCTCCGCTCTGAGCGGCTTCCAGCCGGAAATATATATTTTGGTCGGGGCTGTAGTGGCTGGGCTGCCCGTACTGCGCCACTACATTCGTAGCGCCAAGCCGCACGCTCAGCTCTTGAACAGTGGCGCTCAATTTGCCGGTGGAGCCCCCATCCGGCGCTACCAGCTCGAATGTCATTGTGTCGGTGAAGTTCTTCCATACCGTCAGATACGCGCTGGGCTGCGCCCCGGAGAAGAAGAATTCGACATCTTTGGTTTCGCCCGGGCGAAGGCTCCCCATGTAGTGGTGCCCCGCCGCGCCTTCGTTTCCCGCGGCTACGACGAACACAACCTTCCAAACCTGTGACATGGCGTCAATATATGACGCGAACAGTGATCGCCCGTCGTGGGGGCCGTCGTTTGTCCCGTAGGATATATTAATGCACAAGGGCATGTTCAGCCCGACGGCCTTGTCGATTGAGTACTTAATCGCGCGCATAAGTTCCGTAGTACGCGCGAAGGACTTGCGGCCTGTCTCACCCAGGCGCACGACGATCAATCCCGCCTCCGTCGCGACGCCCTTGTTGCGTCCGTCGCTTGCGCTCCCGTTCCCGGCGGCTGCCCCGGCTACGGCGGTTCCGTGGCTCAGTGTGTTCAACTGAGGGTTTGTTGTAAGCGGAGTATTGTTCTTCAGCGCGTCAGTCAACTGCTCGTTGGTGTACTCGCGCCCGTGATGGAATCCGCTTGGAGGCGTACCTTCGTCCAGTTGATCCCATATGTAAAGAATACGGCTGCTTCCATCCGCGTTACGAAAGTCGGTATGACGAAAATCCACGCCGGAATCCAGGATCGCGATCAGTACGCCCTTACCGCTCAATCCGTATCCCCCGGTGTCCTGTACGGGAAAAACGCACGCTTCGCGCAGACTCTCATACAGTGACTGAGTAATTACCTTAGGACGTTCCACGCTGATGATTTCGGGATACGTGGACAGCTTGTCAATGTCCTCCGGTCTTACCGTAAGTATCGCAAAGCCTTCGCCCAGCAGCTCCACACCGGTGTTAAGCAGCCCCTCCAGTCGCATTATGTCGCCCGTATATCTTACGATGACTTCCCACTTGCCCGTGGTTTCGTCCAGGCCGATTTTGTCATTACTTTCAGGCATCAGAAAAACCCCTCCACTTCACACGCGAGAAACGACACAAACACCCATTCCGAATACATTTCGCGGAACCCGCTAAAAAGCTGCCCGTCGATTCGCGTGGGCAAGAACCAAAAGTTGTCGCCGCCGTACAGCCATATGTAGGTAAGCGTTCCGACCCGTATGAAATCAGTGTCGTCAAGCGGGTTCTTTTTTTGCAAATCAAGATCGAAACTTGGCGGCCGAAACCGAGGTGCTTCAAATGCTGAATCCATAACTCTTCACCTGTCAGCACAGTCTTTTATAATGATATGCTCTCACCCCTACCGTAGTTCCGCTTTAAGAACCTGTTTACTATCTTTTTCCCATCGTCTTTGCGGCTGATTTTCCGCATTTCTTCGTCATCTCCTACGCCTACGCTGGCGCTTCGGATGCTAAACCCCGCCCCCGGCGGCGTCGGTTCCTAGAATGGCGAAAAATCAACTCGCAAATCCGACAGGGAAAAGATAGTAAACAGGTTCTAAGAGCTTGTACATCTGCAACAGTTTATAGTAATATGCCTCTCAATCAGTAACATGCGCCGGGTTAAACAGCGGGAAATCTCCCGATTTCCCGCACCCCTCCTTTGTTACTGTTTCGAGGTCATATTGCTATAGCATATAAAAATCGCCATCAGACAATGCCGCTGACGATTTGAATTATTGAATGATTAACGGACTTTTCCGCAACCCTATCTAATCTTAAAAAACGCAATTTTCTGCCGCAGTACCTCGGCCTGGGAATTCAGTTCCTGTGAAGACGCCGCCGACTGCTCCGCTGTTGCCGAAGTATCGGTAACAACCCTTGTTATCTCCGTTACGCTGTCATTTATATTGGAGATTGATTCCAACTGTTCGCCGGAAATACCGGCGATATGAGATACAAGCTTTGATATTTCGTCAATATTATTTGCGATGGTTTCAAACGAAGCTACGACCTCTTCCGCGGCTTTTATACCATCTTCTACGTTCTTGGTATCCTCTGCGATTATTGTTGTTGTGTCGGAAGTTGACCGCTGGCTTCTTCCGGCCAATGTACGCACTTCATCGGCCACGACTGAAAAGCCTTTCCCGTGTTCGCCTGCGCGGGCGGCTTCAACCGAGGCATTAAGAGCAAGTAGATTGGTTTGGAAAGCGATATTGGTAATAACGTCAATAATTTTCACAATACCTTCGTTAGACTCTTTTATCTTGTGCATGGTTTCCTTCATGGAGTGGACGGCTCCCCTGCCCTGCACGGTAAATTCCTGAGAATGTACGGTGCTTTGCTTCGCGCTGGTTGCGTCGCTGCTCGCCTGCATAGCATTTTCATGAATGACCGCGAGAGAAGTGCTTAATTCTTCTATTGAAGCGGTCTGTCTTACCGCGCCGTCCGCAAGGTGCATCGCGCTGGTTGATATTTGATTCGCTCCCAGCGCCACCTGACCCACCGCCGCCTGAATATCCGACATTGTGTTGTTAAGAGAGTCCAAAATAGTGGTCAGCGCAGTCTTTATAGGTGCGTAGGAGCCTATGTAATCACGTTTGACCGAAGCGGTCAAGTCTCCCTTTGAGATGACGGTCAGCACATCGGCAATTTCTTCCACAATTGCGAAAGTCGTGTTGTTGTTGAGGTTGCAGGCATCCTTAACTACTTTGAATTGCCCCTTGAAGTCGCCCTCCATCATGGAGAAATCTCCCTTAGACATAAGAACCACATTTTTCTCGATCTCGTCCAAAGGCTCCTTTACAACCTTCATCAAATTATTCAATGTGTGGGCAAGTTCGGCCCAGCTTCCTTTAAATTTAGTCGAGTCCGTCATTACGTCAAGCTTGCCGTTGGCAGCGCTTCCGGCCAAGTAGACGGCTGATTCGTAAATTTCCTGCAAGTTTGTGATAACTGCGCGAAGAGTCTGCGGCAGAATCATTTTCTTGCCGGGCAGATCGTTTATTTTTACGTTGAAATCCCCATCAGTAACTTGATTGAGAACGCTTATAGCCATAAATATATCCTTAACCTGGTTTGCCAGTATATTATTTATACTTTCCATCATTTCTCTGAACGAGTTCTGATATTTGCTTGAATCCGCCCTGTATTCCACATCGCCCGATACGTTAAATTCATGGTCAATGACCGTCAGGTCATGGACTATGGCTCGTACAACGTCTACAAGCTCGCAGACATCCCGGGTCAATTCGCCGATCTCGTCTTTCGAGGCGGTAGAGCGGTCGATATTGACATTCATTTTTCCCATGGAAACATCACTTGCTGCAGAGACCAGCTTCCTTATAGGCCGGGAAATACCCTCGGCCACCGACAGCGCCAGAACCAGCGCCACCAAAAATATCACAACGCTCACGGCAATCAGCACAAGCAAGCTTGTATCGGCCATGTTGACGGTAGCATATGTTTGTACATTCAATAATATGCCGGCCGCTCCCTCCATGCTGAAAGTTATGTCTACAAGCTGGTTAATGATACCGGATCCCGATTCGACCAGCGAAATAGCGGCAGAGTGATTACCGGCCAATGAATACGCCAGAACCGGCAAGAAAATGGTATCATGATACGTTTGAAGCAGATGGCGCAATTCAGATGAGTCGTTCATGCGGATGTCAATATAAGCCTGTGGTAAAGTTGCGTCTGTTCTTACAGCGTGCTCATAATTGTCAAGCGCCCCCATAGAGGCTTCAAAAAGCCCAAGGCCTTCCCGGCTTAAAGAATTTTTAGCCGCGGTGCTGTCGGTAGGGGCGTACATAACCAGGCTGGCCACTGTCCGGCGAAAACCGCGGATGTTTGATTGCGCCTGCAAGATAGCCTCCCTAGTTGCGACAGGGTGATTGATAACATTATAGTACTCCGCATTGATGTTACGCACCTGAATAATGGCATACATTGCCAAGACCATCACCAGCGCCAGCACAGCGCTAAAACTAACCAACAGCTTTGTCCTGATTTTCATGTCGTTAAACCATTTCACTGTAATCTCTCCTGTCCTTTTTATCCTTAGCTGATTGTTAACCATAGACTCAAATTGCGTTTGTCCTGCTTTTCATTTTTCCAAGTTTATAAATAAGCGTACCTTTATGTAA
>WRAW01000022.1 GCA_009780015.1 Defluviitaleaceae bacterium
CCAGCACCTCTCTGCGACCTCCTGTACTTTCTTTTTCGTACAGTTTACATCGCTTCTTATTTTTTTAGGTGCTGTACTTTTTCGTTACCATTTACTGTACTTCTATCTTACAAAACACACTTGTGTTTAATACCCGAAATGCTGGCTGGAAGAGGCAGTTTTTCGCCAATCTAGGAAGTGACGACGACGCGTACCCTTGTGGTACGCTAGGAGGAGCTGACGATGAGTGGCGGAAAACTGACCTTCTAGACAGCGTTGAGCGGTATTGAACACAGGTTCTAAGGACAAAAAATAAACAGCGAGCTCGCAACTCGCTGTTTTTGTACATCATTTATATCTGATAGTTTGACATTCTTTCAAGCGCTTTGAGAATGGCTTGCGTACCCAGTTTTCCACCGCCTTCTTCGGATTGGGCGGCGGCAAAGAGCTGTACGGCCAGCGCTGTAAAGGGGGCGGCCAGCTTGTGTGATTTCTGTGCCTGCTGCACTATACCAAAGTCTTTGACCGCGAGGTCTATCATGAAGCCCGGCGAAAAATCCCGTCTGGCCATCTTTGGCCCGTTAAGCGTAAGCTGCGCGGAAGCGCCTGCTCCTCCGGAAACAACGTCTATAAGCGAATTAAGGTCGATCCCTTCTTTTGAAGCCAGCATAAGCCCTTCACAAATTCCGGCTAGGCAGGACACGACCATCACCTGGTTTGCCATCTTTGTCGCCTGACCGGCCCCGGATGGCCCCATGTATGTAATCTTTGTGCCCATTGTCTGGAAAACGGGTACGCACTTGTTGAACGCGGACTCGTCACCGCCGACCATTATTGTGAGCTTGGCGTTTATAGCGCCGATATCACCGCCGCTGACAGGGGCGTCAAGCATTGTCGCGCCCTTTTCGGCCACGCGCTTTGCAAACCCACGGGTTGCGTCCGCGGAGATTGTGCTCATGTCCACAACAATCTTGCCGGGGCTCAGCCCTTCGGCAACGCCGTTTTCGCCGAACAACACCGCTTCAACATCAGGGGTATCGCTGACAATGGTGATGATTATATCACATGCTTTGGCAACCTCTGCAGGTGTGCTTGCCGATACGGCGCCGCCTTCCACAAGCTCGGCGGCCTTTTCCTTGCTCCTGTTGTAGACGTACATAGGATAGCCGGCTTTCAGGATGTGCCCAGCCATAGGCTTGCCCATAATACCAAGCCCGATAAATCCAATTCTCTCCATAACATATCCTCCCTAGTTTTCTATTGTATAGTGAAACAACTTCAATTCAGACCAATATTAGCACGGCGCTAAAGCGCCTCCTTTGTGGAACGTCGGCGGCAGTAGGCCGACGCTTCCAGAAAATATTGGTTCACTTTTCAAGTTGTTTCACTATAGAAGCCCCCAGCTTAGTCAGCGTATGCCGGAAATACTCCGGCATTTCCGCTCGAAACTCAAGGAATTCGCCTGTACTAGGTTGCGAAAAACCAAGTTCTTTGGCGTGAAGCACTTGACCGCTTGCGGCAAGCCAGGACGGCGCGTTTGCCGAACCGTAAACCTGGTCGCCAAGTATCGGATAACCGATAGAGGCCATATGCACCCGAATCTGATGAGTCCGCCCGGTCTCAAGTCTGAGCCTGATGTACGAGTACTTCGTGGTTCGCTCAAATCTATCAACGACGGAATAGTGGGTAACGGCATGGCGTCCGCCTGGAGTTACGGCCATCTTCTTGCGATGTACGGGGTGGCGGCCTATCGGTCGGTTGACTGTGCCTTTGCCGGCCGGAATACTGCCGACGGCCACAGCCTCATACTCACGCTTGACGGTATGATCCGCAAGCTGTATCGAGAGCGACTGATGGGCCGCGTCATTCTTAGCGACTACGAGTAGCCCTGAAGTATCCTTGTCGATACGATGTACGATGCCCGGCCTGATGCGCCCGTTAATTCCCGAAAGTTCATGTCCAAAGCGGTACAGCAATCCATTAACCAATGTACCGCTCGTATGCCCGGGGGCTGGATGTACGACCATACCCTTGGGCTTGTCCACTACGATTACGTCGAGATCCTCGTAGATAACAACCAGAGGAATATCTTCCGGTGCAACGTCGATTGATACCGGTTCGCCAAGCTCAACACTTACGATGTCGCCAAGCTCGAGAGCGCGGTTCGGTTTTGCCTGCCTGCCGTTGACAAGTACGCCGCCGGATTTTATCAGGCTCTGAGCCCGTGTACGCGAAACGGCTTCAAGCTCTTGTGAGACCGCCGCGTCCAGACGCTTACCGATGCAGGGGCTTTGCGGACCTACAATAAATTGCTCACTCATGTCCGGCCGCGCCTTCACCTTCTATTTGACCGGCGTCTGAAGGCGGCGCTTCGTCCTTTATCACAAACAGCAGGAGCGCCGACAGAATCAGAGTACCCATCACCAAGAAGATGTCGGCGAGGTTGAATATAGGGAATCTGATGAACGTCACATGCAGAAAGTCCACGACATAGCCCTTTAGCAGCCTGTCGATAAAGTTGCCCAGCGCGCCCCCGCAGATCAGTATCAATGTGAGCCGTACCCACGAATATTCCCTGGAGTTCGGCAGCTTGACAAAGTAGTATACCAACGAAGCGATAACCGCAACAGTCAGCGCGACGAAAAACCACCGGCCGCCTTGGAATAGGCCGAAGGCCGCGCCGGTGTTGGTTGCGTAAGTCAGGTGGAACACTCCCGGGATCAACGGGATATTGCCGACCGGCTGCAAATAGTTCACGGCGGCAAGCTTTGTGGCTTGATCCATTATAACCAGCAGTGCCACAAATATTATCGCAAGCGGCTTGTTCATGTCGTCTCCTGTGTTTCTGATTCTATCTTAGTCGCGATAACTTTAGAGATACACTTCTCCTTAGTATCGACAATTCGGAACAGCAAGCCTTCGTACTTAATTTCAGGCTTTTCGCTCTCTTCGGGAATACGCCCCAACTGGCCGATCAGAAATCCGCCCAGGGTGTCGTAATCTTCCTCGGGGAATTCGACTGAGATTTCCATTTCGTCGAAAAATTCCGAGACTTCCTTCAGCATTGCAGTGCCGTTGATGGCAAAGGTGCTGTTGTCCAGCTTGGAGATATCCGGGGTTTCCAGCTCGTCGTGTTCGTCCAGTATCGACCCCATAATCTCCTCGACGATGTCCTCCATTGTCACCAGACCGACGGTTCCGCCGTATTCGTCAACCACGATTGCCATGTATACCTGTTTGTTCTTCATTTCGACGAAGAGCCCGTCAACTTTTTTTGAGGAAGGCACAAAGTATGGCGCGCGGAGCGATGAGAAAAAGTCGTAATCCTCAAGGGTGTTGTGTTTAAGTACGCTCTCAAGAATGTCCTTGGTATGCAGGATACCTTTTATGTTGTCAAGGTTGTCTTCGTAAACGGGTATGCGCGTGAATTTTTCCTCGGCAATAAAGGCTTTGATCTCTTCAAACGGTGTGTCTACTTCCAGCGCGCTGATGTGCGTGCGGTGTACGGACACGTCCTCTGCCGTCTTGGTGTTGAAGTCGAATACGTTGTGGATCATCTTGCGTTCGGCGACGTCGATAGCCCCCGTCTCCGAACCTACGTCGGCCATAAGCCTGATCTCTTCCTCAAGGAAATCCTCGCTGTCCTCCTTGCGCGTGACCTTTACGGCAAGCCTCAGGAAGAAATTGACGCACAGCGAAATCAGCCTGGCCAACGGGTATATCAGCCATGTAAATGTGTTCATCGGCTTGATAAGATCGTAAGCCGCCTTGGTCGCGTAGAGCTGCGCGAAGCGTTTCGCGAAAATGGCCGAAGGGATCAGCAGCAGCAACAGCGCGGCGGCGACAGCGGCGGCTGTCAGGATGCCGGCTCCGTCGAAGATGTCAGGCGCATATAAATACAGCGACAATCCAACGATACAAAAGCCGATGGCGGCTATCGCTACTTGCATGGCCGCCAGGAACACATCCGGCGGGTCGGCGCGTCTAAGAAGGAGCTGTGCCTTCGCGACGCCCTCTTCGGCGTCGGCCTTGACCTTGCTTCGGTTAAGGTGCATTATTGCGGCTTCCATCGTGCAAAACAGGATGTACAGACACAACAGCACAAAAATTACTATGATATTGCCTATCAAAATGAGTCTATCCCCCAAGTATCGGAATTATAACTACACCATCAATTATACACCATTGTTTGGAGAATTGGAAGAAGTTTTTCGTCTGCGTGGAGCCTTGAATTGCTGGCGAGATTTTTCGTCAATAATCAAATCTAGTATCATCTCTCGCGCAAGCTCCGGGTCATCTTCGTTTGAGTCAAGTAAATTCAATACCATCTTGATTACTGTGTCAAATTGCTGATTCGTCATAGTGTCGTCTCCTTCCAGCTCCAACATGCTTATGTCACTCCTTCTACATGCTTTCGCGGAACCCCGCCTTAAAGCCGCTCAGGATACCGCCCAGTGTGGTTTGATATTCCTTGGTCTTGCCCTGAGCCTTCTTGATCTTTGCGGACTCGAAGCGCGCCCGCTCATGGCTTGGGTCTATCGCAAGCGCCTTTTTGACGGCGTTTTCGGCCTTAGTCAGATCATAGTCCAGCCGGTGGTAGGCGGCGAGCTTCGTCCACAGTTCGGCGTCGCCGCGGCTGGTGGCCAGCGCCTGCTCGATAGACTTTATCGCCGCGGGAATGTTGTGCGTCAGCCGGTGTATGTCGGCCTTGATTATGTGGTATGCTTTGTCCTTGACAATGATAGTCTCAAGAGCCTCGGCGGCCTTGTCGTAAGTGCGCAGCCTGATGTATACCTGCGCCAGGCTGTATACATAGTGGGGATCGTACTTGGCGCTCAGGGCTTTCTTAAAGTTGTCGATGGAGTGGCGCGTGTCGCCCGTTTCCAGGTTAAGCAGGCCGTGCATGTAGTCGATGTCGGGGTTTCCGGGGTCGAGCTCTCCGGCCGATATCAGCGACCTTAGGCCGGCCTCAAGGTTGCGCGCGCGTATGTGGCTTTCCGCCAGCCCAAGCCGCAGTCTTACGCTTCCCGGCTCAAGCGCGACGGCGCGCTCTAAAAGCGCTGCGGCCTCCTCGAATCGGTACAGCTTCATCAGCGACATGGCGTAGTTGTTCAATATTTGGTAGTTTTCGCTGTATTCCAGCGCACGCTTGTACAGACCTGCCGCTTTTGACGGGTTTCCCTGTCTGTACAGATAGTCGGCGTTTTCCTTGAGGCGCTCCCACATAAGGCGCGCCTCCCATTCCTGGAGCGCCGCTCGCAGCGACGAAAGCCGGATCTCGTCATAGGACTCGAAAAGCGATAAAAAACCAACCAGCCGCCCGCTGAGCGAATTCTTCTCGTTCAGATGCGTCAACTGCGAGGCATAGTAGGGCAGTTTAAGAATGTCCCTTGTCCAGTCGATAAACTCCTGGCTCAAAAACTCCTCGCCCGATTCGCGCCAATACTTGTAGACGTGAAAAGCCGCCTCCTCAAGCGAATAGACGTTGATATCGGTCATCTTGAACTTGTATGGGATTTTGTTCTCTTCGTGAGATACGGCCAGGTATAGTTCGCTCACGTCGGCCTCCACAGGTATTTTCCTACTTTTCTTGACCGTACTTAGCTATTGCGGCGTTAACAGAGTCAATATCTTCCTTGCTGCACATCGCCTCAACTGTCATTATTACCTCATCGACAGAGCTGGCGCGTTTTGCTGCCAAGAGTATTGATCGCAGAATAGCTTCGGTTTCCTTTGCCATAGTCTCACACCTCTTAAATCCTGATTAGCTCGGTGATGCTCATAGCTATATTATCCAAAATATCAAAAAATTTGTCATTAAGGTCATAATACTTGCCGTTGGGCTTTGTCACGGGGTCGTAAGCTTCGATGCTGTCGCGGTCTTTTCGCGCGACTATAAATGTCACGACGCCCTGTGAGTTTAGCATGTCGCAGATGTTGGCGACGGTCTTGCCCGACTTGGTGGGTACGTGGGGCGGCGCGTCGGTGATTAGGATGAAAATATTCTTCGATTCAGGCTCGATGACGGATGAACTAAGCAGTTCGATTCCGGTTTCCAGCGCGTCCAGCGAAGATTCGGGGATGTCTCCGCCGTAAGTACGCGGTATATTCTTGACCTGCTTCTGGAACTTTGCTATGTCCGAGGTGAAGTTGTAGACCGAAGGCTTCTCCTTCTCGTACAGGTCGCCGAAGCCGATAAGCCCAAGCCGGAACGACGCGCCCTTCGAGCTTATGATGTTGCTGAACTCTATCGCGCGGTCTTTCACGCCCGTGATATACGTGTCCATAGAACCTGTGGTGTCAATCAAGAATACCACATTTACCTTGTCCGCGGAAAGAGCCGAACGGACTTCGCGCGGCGGCGGCGCGGTGGCCTTGCTCCTGTCGAATTCGGCGCGCTGGACGCGGCCGCTTTCGATATCCTTGATAAAGACCTCGAATATGTTGTTTTCGTCGATCGCGTAGGTTATCTCCAGGCGCGCGGCGCCCTTTAGGCCGGAGATGCCCACGGTTCCGATGTACTTCTTATCGGACTCGTGGCCCTTCTCCCATTGGAATACGTCGACATTGACCATGGACGCGCCCGACATGCTTGCGAAGTTGCTGTCGGATACGCTGCACGGTATGGCGCTGCCCATGGGGATAATCGGGATGAGCTCACGGCGCATTGTGGCCACGTCGACCACGGCTTCCGTGCCGACTATCTGGCGCGTAACCTGGCCTACCTTGACCCCGCGCCCCGGCAGATGTATCAAATAGTTGTAAATAGCCGCGCCCATGGCTACCGACTTGGCAGGATCGGTGGCGCGGTAAGGCTCCTTAACATACCCGGCGACCATGCGGCGCACCATTGGGATCAAGGTCGAACCGCCCACAAGTATTACCTTAGAAATCTCGTCGGCAGCCTTTCCGGCGCGCTTTAGCGCCTCTTCCACGATGTCCCTGCTGCGCTCCACATACTTGCGTATCAGCGCCTCGAACTCTTCACGAGTGATTTCGGCCTGCAAATTCTTTGGAACGCCGTCCTGAACCAGCAGAGGGTGTATCCGTATGGGAACCTTGTTAGAGCCGGAGAGCTTCTTCTTGGCTGATTCGGCTTCCTGCTTGAGCTTCTGTATCACGCGCTTGCGCTCCGTCTCTTCCAGAGTGTCGACGTCGATCCCCGTCGAGTCGGCAAACGCGCCCTTCATGAAGCGTATCAGCTCCAGATCAAAGTCATCGCCGCCAAGGTTCATGTCCCCGACGTCCGACAATTCCTGAAATACTTCCTGCCCCAGCGCGTCCTGGGAAACATCCAGCACGCACGCGTCAAACGTACCGCCGCCCATGTCGTACACAAGCAGGGTCTGTGCGTAGCCTTGCTTGAACCCGTATTCGATAGCCGCGGCCAGCGGCTCGCTCAGCAGGTACACGTCATTGAAGCCCGCCAGCAGTCCGGCCTGCTTCGTCGCGAATATCTGCCGGTCGTTAAAATACGCGGGGTGGGTGATTACGACCTCGTTAAACGTCTCGCCGGCCTGTTCTTCCGCCGCGGTCTTCAGCTTTTTAAGTATCTGCGCGCTTATCTCCTCCGGCAGCTTCTCATGATCTCCAAAGTTCAGCTTTTCTCCCGAGCCCATCATCCGCTTGACCGACAGCACTGTCTTGTCGGGGTAAATTATGGCGCCGGATTTGGCTTCCTCGCCGACAATTATCCCCTCGTCAAGATAGCTCACCACCGACGGCAGAATTTCATAGCTGCCGTCCAGCTTTACGATGTCCATCTCGTCGTTCTTGTCGTTGTATATCACCGCCACGGAATTTGTCGTCCCGAGGTCTATTCCTAAGTAGCCCATACCGGCCCTCCTTTAGGTATTAGACCTGTCCGGCTGCACTCCAACGCCGTCTTTGCGAAAAATTGCCGCGCAAATCCGGCATTGTCGAGCAGCCGGACAGGTCTATTTTATTTCTTTCTTGCCGCCATCGCGATCAGCGCAATGTCGTTGTGTACGTCGGCGGCCAAAAGCTCTTCGTCATTAAAGTTCATGTTCTCCTTCGACCACACCGCCCAGGGACGCCACATGTCCTTAGGGTCGTCGATATCATAGCAGGCCGTTATTTCCGCAATTCCGGTCTTTCCCCAAAGCCTGCGCCACCAATCCTTGCTGTGGAAGGTGAACATTTCACCCTCCCAAAGCTCTCGCAGCGTTTCGGGATAGCCGGAGTCAAACTCCTTTGTGAATCCAGGTACGACAATGCCGAATTGGCCGCCCGGTTTGACCAGCTTGGAAAATGTGCAGGGGAAGAAAGCCTCGTCGGCGCCGTAGTAATGATAGCTGTCAATAGAAACCGCGGCGTCGAAAAAGCCTTCGACGTAGGGAAGGGCATGGGCTTCCGCCTGTATTGGGAATACCCTGTCGGCCACCCCCGCTTCCTCGAACCTGCGCAGGTTTTCCGTGGCGCTTATCCACAAATCATTGGCAAAGACGGTAACGCCGTACCCCTTGCCAGGAATACGCTGGTAATACCCTTGCCGCAGCCCATGTCCAGCACCTTCATGCCGGGACGCAAGTCCATATGTTCACACAAATCCTCAAGCAGCCACAGGGGATGCGGCCCCATCCAGTTCCGTTCGATCCAACTGTTGTCATACTTTGCTGTCCTGGGATATTTTTTCACTATATATTCTCCTAAAGTTCAACTTTGACAAACCTGCCGGGGTCGAAATCCTCCTTGAATCCACTGGGCTCAAACTCGCCGGTAAAGCCCAGGTCTTCCACGCTGCCCTTTATCAGGCCGCCTTCTTCCTGCGCCATCAGGGTTATCTTGAGCTTGGTCTTGCCGCTTGGGCGGCTTGGCAGGCCGGTTATGGAGACTTCGCCGATCAGCTTGCATTCTTCGATAGTATCTTCCTTGTTGATGCGCTCGAGTATTTTGAGCCCGAAAGTGGTCATGTCTTCGGGCGTACTGCCGGACAGGGTGAAGGTGTGGCTCTTCTTGGCCAGAGCGTAGGACGTGCCGCGGCGGATCATCGTAAAGAACGTCTTTTTGCCGCCGCTCTCCACCTCCAGGCCGATATCGTGGGGTGCGGTAACTTCAAACTCGACGCTGACCTTCTCCGACTGTATGTCGGGGTTGTTCAGCAAGCCCATCTTCATGGCGGCGTAGTAGGTCGCGCCTATGGATATGTCGAGGGCGGGCTTTTCGGAGGAATAAATCTTGTCTTCGGCGCCGAATATGTCGATCAGCATCTCCTTGACCCAGGGCATCTGGGACGACCCACCCTCCAGCAGAACTCTGTCCACGCGGTCGGCGCTCACAGGGCCGATATAGCACTCGCGCAGGGCTTTTTGCACCAGCTTGCGCGTTTTGTCGATGAATCCCTTGTTAAGTTCCTCGAATTGCTCGCGGGTGATCTGTTCCACAAATGGCGGTATACAGAACGTGAACGGTATACGGAAGTTCTTCACGCCGGAAAGGCGCTCCTTCACCTCTCGCGCCCGCGCGATCAGTTCGGCCTGATTTTCAGGCGGAAGACTGATTTCTCCTACCTTGGCCCTGATGAACTCGTAGCACTTTTCCAAAATTGCCTCATCCACATTGTCGCCGCCATGGTACGCCTCGCCGCCTTCGGATATCACCTGCAGCTTTATGCGCTCGTCGTCTTTCTCCACCACATGGAACAGCGTAATGTCAAGCGTACCCCCGCCGAAGTCAAACACCAGTATCTTTTCGCCCATCGTGAGCAGGCGGCGGAAGTTGTATGCCAAAGCCGCGGCCTTGGGCTCTTCGATCAGGCATATCAATTTGTCTTCCAGTCCGGCCAGGGCCGCTGCGCGCATTGTGGCTTTCTTGGCGCTGTCGTCGAAGTCGTAGGGAACGGACAGGCACAGTCCGGCTATCTCGGCCTTTGGATTCAAAGATTGGCAGTGATCGGCCAGTTCGCGCAGTATCTTGGCGGATATCTCCTCGGGCAGATAATCCTTGCCGCCCAGGGTCACTTTCTCGTTGGTTCCCATCTTGCGTTTTATGGATCGTATGGTCGTCTCGGGGTATATCTTCATCGAGCGGTAGGCTTCCTCTCCGATCACCCACTCGGGCGGATGGTCGTCGTCGGATTCCCTGTACTGCACGACCGACGGTAGCGGTATCTTGCCGAAGCCGTTGCTGATGTCGATGGGCTCGGGCTTCTGGCTGTTATTGTCCCAGTAGCTGATGACGGAGTTAGTCGTTCCCAGATCTACGCCTATAATATACCAGTTCTCGTCAAGCCCCTTCTCGTGTATCGACGCTTTGTAAGCTTCCCAGTTCAACTGTCAATGCACCTCCTTTGTATTCGCGGAAATTGCTCTTCAATAAGCTGTGTCTCCCACTCTTTTAAAAACGACAATATTTCGCTGCTACAACTATATAAACCTAAAAAATGTTTCGCATTTTCAGCCGCTTACGCGGCTGGTTAGACTTCGTCGAACTTAGGTTATATAAAGAAGCTCTTCTCAGCCGACATCTCCGATCTTGGGAACATCTCGCCAAAGCCCAGATCCTTAACCCGGCACGTAACAAAGTTGAAGTTCTTGAAGGAAATGTCTACGCTCAGGCGCGTAGCGCCGCGCGGCCGCTCAGGCAGGCCGATGAGCGTTATTTCGTCAACGAGGTCTATGTCGCCCTCGGAGTTTCGGCGAAACAGTTGCAGCCCCAAGTGATCGGAGGCCACGGCATCCCCCAATATAAAATGTACGGGCGGGCGCTTTTGCCACCAAAACGAACTCTGCTCCACAAGAGGGTGGAATCTCGTCCGTCGTCCCTGCGTTATCATTATGCCGATGTCTACATTGACGCGATTCAGGTCTTGGAGCTGGAAATCAATATCAGGCAGCAGAGAGAGTTTGCGGGCGGCGGCCACGGCCGCGCCTTCCGACACGCGCGACTTTGAGTTTTTGCGAAACAGTACGTCGCTTTGGCGGAAGAAGTCCTTGACAAGTTCCCGCGCCCAAATCATCTCGAAGCCGCCGCCGTAGGCAAGCACGACATCTATGTCGGAAGCCTGCAGGGAACTGCCGTCGTGAGCGTTGTTTTTCAAGAGCTTTGAAATGAAATCCTTCATGCGCAGCTCGATATCGTGAATAAGCGACGCAACCTCGTCCTCATCAACAGTTCGCGAGAACGCGGGGTACGCAAAGTTGAAGTACAGCCGCGCCGGTTTTGACTTTATGTTTTTCTGGAAGAGTATGTCGCGGTGCTGGTACGAAAACGAATCAAGCTGAGCGCGCGCCGAAGGGGAAATTTTTTCGGCGGCAAGGCCGAAGTTGTCGCAGTAAAAAAGCGTAAACAGCTCGCCTATCAGGCTGTTGACCACATTCGCGCTTATGTTGCCCTCGAACAGCGATGACGTAGAGCGTAGTTGTATGCTGCTTTCGCTGAGCGCAAGAATGTCAAAAACCGTCCCGCGCAGCTCCCGCGCTCCAAGGTCAAGCAGCAATAGCTTGCCGTTTGTCGCGGATGCGCGCGGCTTTCGCGCCTGCGGCTTTCGTGCGGGCCTCATATTTTGGGCACCAAGCTCACCGCCCTGGAAGTACCCGTGCAGTACGCATTCGCGGTCGGTTACAAAGCCAATGAGTTCTTTTTCGAGACCGGCCTTTTGGAAAGCCTGCAAAAACTCTGCCTTGGCCTCATCGCTTAAATAGCTGGGTATAGCCGCCACGACGCCGACGATTTCGGCTTTCGGGTTGATGCTGTAGATATGGGCCACCAGTTCCTTGAGGTACATTCCAAGCAATGTCACCACGGATATCGAGCGCCCGTCTACGTCAAAGTACTCGCGCTTGCCCAGACGATCCAAAAGTCCCGTTACCTGTACGTTGTTCGCGGAACCCTCGCCAAGTACGGCGTACTCTCCGTACACCCATTCCTTGGTCTCGGGTATGTACTGCATAGCCGTAGGAATCGAAGGCTTGCCGTATCCCCCGGATATGTCTATAACCTCGGCCTGACCGGTGTTTGCATTGAAAAAAGATATGCTCGAGGAATCGTTTCCAATATCGATCCCCAGCACAAAGTGAGCCTCTGACGGAGGCGTCCCGGAGCTTACTTGGGATTTAAACTTTTTCCAATACATTGCTGACCTCTGTTAGAATCTGTATTCAATAGACCTCTTCGGGAATTGGGCAATGCCTGATTTGCGTGGATTTTTGTCGCAAAGCAAGGAGTGACGAGCACCGCGTACCCCATTGGTACTCAAGTGAGGAGTTACGCTGCCTTGCGGCAAAAAGACCGCTAAGGCGGCGTTGACTAACTTCCGAAGAGGTCTATTGACCAGCCAAGACTGCGTTTCGCGTTATTGAGTACAGGATTCTTATTTCGCCGCGATAACACTCGCCCGCACAAGCACGGTATCCCGTTCACGGTAGCCGCTGCTGAAAGTTTTGACAATTTCACCTTTGGCGAAACCCTCGGTGCGTTCGGCCATAAGTACGTCGTGCTCCTTGCCGTCGAACGGATCGTGAGGGTGGGGCATTATGCGGGATATCCCATTGCGGCCAAGTATCTCCACCAGCTCGCCCTGCGCGCGCTTCAGGTGCGCGGCGTAGGCCAGCGACGGGCTTTGTTCCTCGCCGGAGTCTTCTACCAGCTTGCTGACGGAGAAGTTCATTATTTCGTCGAATGTGCCCATCTCGTAAAGGAGTACTTCACGCTTGAACGCTGTTATATGCCTGTTAATTTCAGTCTGCCACGATGCTGTGGCTTTGTCAATTTTTTGAGCGAAACTGCGCTCGAAAGCGGCGTCGAAAGCTTTTTCCAAGCTTTCGGGCAAGCTGTCCGGCGGCGCTGCAAGGAGCGTTTCCAGCAGTCCCGGGGCAGCTTCGGCGCGTATGTTCTCTAAGGCCGTTTCGCAGAGACCGCGCCCGTCCAACATGCAATTCTCCAGTTTTTGCAGCGCGTCTTCGTAAAAGGCCGCCTTGCCGTCCTGTATGTTCATTATCTTGATGCCGATGGTCTCGTGTATCCCGGATATTATCTCGATGCCCGGCTCAGAGGCCAGGTATTCCTCGTGCTCCTGGTAGAACTTGTGAATCGCGCGGAATACGCCTGTCATTTCGTTGGCCATAAGCGTAGACTGGGTGACGTTCTTGCGCAGTTCGTATAGAGTCCGGTCAAGACGCGCCTTGGCTATCTTGTTCTCGATTATAGCGTGAAGAGCGGCCTCCAGTTCCTGGCCGTAGCGGCGAAGCAGGGTCGGAAGCTCCTGGGACGCCTGTTCAAAAACCGCCGCCGGGAAGGCTTGTTCGGCGCTTAGCTTTGTGACCAGATCCGCCTGATAATTTTCATAGCTTTCAGCCGAGGTACGGGATTCGTCGTCCTGGCCAAGGGCACCTCGCAGTCCGTCAAGTATCTGGCAGGCGTCCTTCATGAACATCTGGTAGCACTCGCGGATAGCCTGCAGCAAACGCCCCTCGCCGGATTCAACCGGGTCGTACTCACGATCCAACGCGCTAAGCTGTATTTTTACTATGGATTCGATAATGTCTTTTTCCGTTTCAATCAGGCGAAAGTAGTAGCTTGCCGATGTACGCAGGTTGAGATCATTAAGAGCGGCCACAAGCGACTGGCACTTCTTTTGATAGATCGGATATATTGGCCGGCTTAACTTGTCGATACGGCTTACTACGTCTGCGAACGCGGCGTGTGCGGCGTCAATGTCCGGCGACGCGGCGAGCGTGTGCAAACGGCGCTCCTTAACCTTATCGACTTCGGCGAAAAAATCGTCCTTGGCGACGAGCTTGCACTCTTTGTAAAACTCTTGCAAAAGACCCGTAACGAGCTTGTTTTTTTCGGCGTTCACCGGGTTTTCCCTTGAAATGCCGCCGTTTTCCTCGGCAAACTTAACCCGCGACGAGATTATCGAGATTACCCCATCGAGTATCCTGCGTGTATTCTCGTTCATGATGCCGTCACAGACCTGGCCGTACAGCTCTGATATATCCTTATAGCGACCCATCAACGCTGCGTAAGCCTCGTATGACTTCTCGTCGAAACTGTTCAGGCGCGCGCCAATGCCGGACATGACTATTTTGTATGAGATGTTCTTGCCCATCTGCGCCACAACCCGCGCGGCGAATTTATCCACCAGCGCGCCGCCGAATCGCTCAAGCTCATCCAGCGCGGTAACCAGGCCGTTAAGATGATCTCTAAAGTCTTGGCCGGCCGGGTCGGCTTCGCCGCGCGCCATATGTTGTTTGTGCCGTTTTGACATAGCCTTCCGCCTTAACCGTATAGTTCATCGACCGCAAGCTCCGTAACCGCGCCGCTTTCGCTCGTAGACTTCGCCGTGACGCGCAGCATGTTGTCCTGACCCACGCTGAATATTACCTTCACCTTTTCCTCGCCCCTGGAGCGCTGGGGTATTCCCCGCAGGCTTGTTCCGGCCAGCCGCTTCATTCCCTCCATGTGTACGAGCGGCGCCGTTTCGCTTTTCTTGGGAAGAGTATTTTCGTACACAACGATTGCCATGCTGCTCACGTTGTCAAAATTGGTGGTAAGCAGCTCGGCCGCTTCAACCACCAGACCTTCCGACGGAATGTCAAGCCCCCCGCCGACGATCTCCATAAAGCGCCTTCCCGCGATCTCAAGGCCAAGCGGATGTATGGTCTTCTCCTGCACAACCGGGCCCTTCACGGTAGGCATCATTATCATGTTGCAGTAATGCGCCGCGCCCTGAGATATCGACAGCGCCGGGCTGATACGCGAACGAAACGGCTCCTTCCCGAATTTCTCGCCGATTTTTTCGCCGACCTGTATCAAGGACGAGCTTCCGCCTACCAGGAATACCTCGTCAATGTCGGACTCGGTGAGCCCCGCGGACTCCATGCACCTGTTAACGCATTCAATCGTGACTTGCAGCAAGTCCTCAAGATTCTTCTCGCGGAATTTCTCGTAATACTCTTGCGTGTCGCCCAGAGGGTTAACCCTTTGGTGCGCGGCGAAGTCCTCGCGCGTGATTTCCATGTTTATGTTAATGATCTTGGGTTCTTGTATAAACGGGGCAAGCACGACCTTGGTCGACTTTGCCTGCGACAAGCGCTCCTTTGCCTGATTTGCGGCCTGCATCAGTCTCACAATGGCCACCTTCTTCTGGCGCTTGGATACGCCGTCGTCGGCGTGTTCGTCAAACAGGTCGATCTCGCCGTTGGTCAGCTTCTTGAATTCTTCGTATATCATGTCCATTATGATCTTGTCGATGTCGTTGCCGCCAAGCTGGTTGTCGCCGTACGTACTGAGTATCGAGATAGTCGGCTCTCCGACCTCGCCGATTTTCAGCTCGAGGATGCACGCGTCGAACGTACCGCCGCCGAAGTCGTACACCAGCACCTTTTTGTCGGTAGTCTCATTCACGGCATAGCTTATTGCCGCCGCCGCCGGCTCCAGACGCAAGAACACGTTGTTCTCGTCAAACCCGGCCTTCATTGCGGCCAGCTTTGTCATCTTCTTCTGCTTGTCGGTAGAGTTGGCCGGCACGGTAATAACGCAGCCCGAAAATTCCCCCGCTATGTTAAGCTCTTCCTGCACATACTCGTCGGCCTTGGACTTCAGATACCCGATAATCTCTCCGGCGACCTCCTCGGGCTTGAATGAGTATTCCTTGTCGTCCACCGTCACGGTGATATTCTCTTCCATCCCAAGCCTGCGCTTGATCGAAAGCACCGTTGAAAGCGGGTAAATGACCGCCGCCTCCTTGGCCTGCACGCCGAATACCCTCGACAGCTTTGTGTCGTCGTCCGGGTCTGTCTCGAACTGTATCGCCGTTGGGAAGATATTGCCGCCGTCAACAGGAATCGTAACGGCCTCACCCTCCGCGAAGTTAAACAGCGACACCACCGAGTTCGTCGTGCCAAAGTCGATGCCCAGGAACAGGCCGCGTTCCATATCCAATCCTAATGTACCCATCTCGTTTCACTCCTAAAATTTGTCGTTATATTCATCAGCGGTAATGTCAATGTCTTTACGAATCAAGCTTCAACCTCCAGACACAGCAGGGCGGCTTCCTTGATTTTCTCTAAAACTTCCGGTATTGTATCGGCCTGTGTATAGCAACTTTTCAGTGAAGGTACTGTTGCTATGTACGCCCCATCTTCACCTTGTTCGATCAACACTGTCAGGCTAAGTTTCATTGCTGCACCCGCTTTCTGTTAATAATTGCCTTCCTCGATAAGCTGCAAAACTGTTTCCAGCGCGTCCATACCCTCGCGGTTGAAGTGGTGTGGGACTGTGCCCGCCTCAAGGGGGCGGCCGTGGCGGTCGGTGACATAGAATAGGTCTGCCTGAAAAACTATGCCGCTGTTAGGTAAGGCTACATAGGTTCTCCGACCTCCAAAAGCCCCGCCGGTGACTTCGCCCACAAGGGTGGCGAAGCCTGTGTCCTTTGCGATCCACGCGGAAGCTTCGGTGGCGGAGCCCATTCCTGAACCTGTCAGCAACCAAACCTTGCCGTCAAAGGCCGGCTGATTATCAAAGCGATCAAAATGGCGCGGGTTAACCGTTGTCTGAATACGAAAGCCGTAGTCCATACGTTCCATGTCGGTCATGTTAATATCCGGCAAATTGTAATTTTCCAAAATTTCGGCAATGGGGCGCATCTGGTCGTCTCTGGAGTGGATCATGCTTGTGACGGAAATACCCCGGCCTAATAGTGAGCTTGTGTATTGCGTGGAATACTCCCCGTACACCACAAACGCGTAACCGTCAACCCTGGAATTGCTTTCGATATTCGGCCCGATTATAAGCCGGTGGAACCAGATCATATTTCCGCCTCGGTTTCTCCTCAGGTCTACGATAAGATGCTCAGAATCCCTGATTTCCTCATAGAAATCGAACACTTGCGATTCATCTTGCTGTGTGGGATATCCCCCAAAACTGTTTATTGATAGATAAGCTATCCGGCCTTCTTCAATAATTTCCGTAGTAATATTTGGGGCGTTTGCAATTATTTCATCATTCAGGAGGTCAGCCAGCCGCAGCGTCTCCTCAAAATCTCCGGCTTCCATTGCCTGCACCATGTCCGAGGCCAGTTCCGGCTCTCCGTATAAGACGGCTCTGTCAATGAGAATTTGCCGCTGCCTTTCCGAGCCTGTCAAATTTGCCGCCTCCGCGTTTTCGGCGGCCTCGGGGCGGCTAAACGCAACTACATGCGGCCGGCTTATCCTTTGGATTGCCGATGGGGAAAACCATGCACGTTGATGGGCGTGCGTATCGTTGATAATGTTATAGAGCGTCTGAGGGCCGAGAAGACTAAAATGCCCAACTCCAACCAGAGGAGCGAAATTATAAACAAGCTCAACGTAAAACTCAATCACGTCCATATCGGGATTGGCAAGTACGGCTTCCCGTACGTTTCCGATAATGGCCGGGATATCCGCCCCATGCGCCCAGTACGCCACGTCGAACAGGGCGAAGTTATTCTCCAGTACGTACAGCATGTAGTCCAAATCTTCCAAGAATTGAACATACGTCAGACCAGTATCTTCGTCCGCTCCGATGGCCTCCTTTGGCTCTTCCTCCACTGCTGTGGAATAGTTTTCTTCCGGCTGCGTCCCACAAGCTGTAATAAGAAATCCGACAAGGATAAAGAGAGTTACAAACCGAAGTTTCATCATAGCAGCTCTCCTTTAATCATGCAGTCGTCGCGGAGGTAATCGGATACGATCTCCTCGACCTTGTCGTAGCGGAACATCTGTTCGTAGATGAGCGCGTTGTTGAGCATGAAGTAGGGGTCGTCCGTGTCTTCCATCAGGGATTTCTCGCTGCTGATAATTGTTTCCATGTTGGTATCGACCGAACCGGACTTGGACGTTTCCGAGAAGTAGTATTCGATTGTTTCACCGGAAAAATGGACTACATGGCAGGTATAGATTCCGAAGAAGAGGTAGTTCATCTTGATGTGCGTGAATTCGGAATCGGCTGAGAAGCGGCATACCAGGTAGACGTCCTTGTCGGGCAGGGTTCTGTATGTGAATGGCGTGTTCTTAACTAGATACGTGCCGAAAGTGTTTTTGTCTTTGACGCGCTTGAAGGTTGGCAGGAGTATCCCGCGCGACTGCGCCGCGGCGAATGTCCGCTGCATTATATAGTCGGAGGACGCGGTTGTCACGCCTCCTTGCAGGTACGCGTATGCCAGCCCGTAACCCAGGCGCGTGTCGCCGTATTTTATGAACTGCCGCTCCAGGATGTCGATTATCGCGGGCTCCGGCAGGCTGCCGCGTATCATTATCTCATAGACGCAGTTTGTCAGGTATGCCGGTATGACGCGGCTTCGCGGGTCATTGTTGTATATTCTGGCAAAGACTCGCTGTGAACCGCTGTCGAAGCTGTGGGTGAACAGGCTGTCGGCGATGATCTTTTCGTCCAGGCGGACGTCGTCCGCGCCAAGCTGATGCAGAGCGCCCGAAAGCGCGTGCCATTCCTCCTGCGCCCCCCTATAGTATTGTAGCACAATCTCCAGAAAAGCTTTGTCGAACCATGACTTGAGTATCAATTCATAGGCGACGTTTACAGCGATAGGGATAAGCGCCTGTTTTTCGGGGTTGTCCGGGGAGGCGTTCACTACCGTAAGTATGCGAACCAGAGCCTTGAAGAGCGCGCGCTCCTTGACGCAGTGGGGTTTTGTCGAAATGAGGCGGGCGGCGCGCTCAAGCTGCGCTGTTTCCATAAAGACTTCGAGCATTTTCTCCACATGCTTGTCGCTGATGTACTTGTCGTCAAGCTGGGAATAGTGTTCAAGCGCGGCGGTATGGTTGTCGAGCGCTGCGCACAGGCTGCCGAGAGCCGCCGTAGCCTGTGTCGCGAAGGATTCGGAAATGTTTTCGAGCTTGAGGCTGCGGCCGAGTATTTCCACACCAAAGCTCAGTTTGTCGCCATGTTTGCGGATTACGCGCACAGAGCGCTCAAGCGCGCTCTCAAGCGATATAAAGTAGCGGGAGAGCGCGATCAGCAGGTTGTCGCTGTCAACGCCCTTGCTGAAGCAGTAGCGTAGGGTCTCGAAGTTTGCGCGCGGCGCGTACTTGGCCACGGTTATCTGGGTTTCGACAAGACGCCGCATGTCCTTTGTGAAGCATATGCAGCTAAAGTCGGCGCCGGCAGCGCTGATCCGCACTTGACCGCCCACGACTTCATAGCGCTGCGAACGGCTCTTTTCCTTCTCGCTTACCCAAACTTGCCGCACGTCGGGGTTGGAGAAAGTAAGCTCGTATGTAAACAGGCAAGGCCAGAGCTTGGCGGATATCCCGGCCGCGTAGTAAGCAAGGCGTGCCAGCGCCTCATTGCTGCTTAACAGGCTGTCGGCAAGGCTCACATTGTTGCGCTGCTCGAACTCCATGCAATATTCGGTGAAGCGCTTGTAGCTACTGTTGACATAGCGGCCTAGCCCCTTGTCTTCCAGATTATTGTCATAGGCATAACAGGCAAATTCCAGGATGCTGTCGTGATAGCTGTCTGTCATGTCGGAAAGTTTCTTGTTGGTGATAAGCTGGTGGTATATATAGGCCGCAAGCTTGGCGTCGTCGGGGTCGTTCAGCGTAAAGACCCGCTTGTCCAGAAATTGCTTGAGCGAGTGGCGCGAGATATCCTCCAGCCTGTTTTCAAAACAGGATCGCACAACCGCTTCGGCAAGCCCTTCGATAAGTAGCTGCTTGTTTTCGGCTACGCGGTAGTATCTGGAGGCGCCCATGCTGTAGTCGCCGGCTTCGATCAGGCGCGCCGCCAGCTTCTCAAGCAGCCATTCGCTGTCGCAGGCCGCCAGCAGCGCCTCATAACATGGGTAGGACGGGCGGCGGGCAAAGGTAATGCTGCTTGCGTAGAAGTCGGCCATATGCCGGATGTCCAGCCCATGCGCCACGCTCCACTGGAACGTGTTGATAATGATGGGATGCGTCCCGGTCAGTTCGAGTTTGCTACCCAGAAGACTATAAGCGTGCGCGTACAAAAACGCCCCACGGTATCCGCGCTCGAACGCTTCCTCAAGCGCGACAAAGCTGTCGCCGGGTTCTCCTGCGACGCCAAGAGCGGCGCCAAGCACGCACAGTACGAAGCCGTCGTGCTGGAGGTCGCCGCGCGATAAGCGCTCCGTCACGAAGTCTTCCAGCGCGATAACAGATTTTTGCATCTCGGCTTCGTTTCCAACCCGCTTGTGCACAACCGCTTGGAAGTACATAAGCAGGGCATACGCGGCGTGCTGCTTGTTCTTGTAGTAATTGCGGTATGAACGTAGCTGGCGCAGTTGTTCCGACGCGGCTTCGGTGTTGCCCAGCTCCAGGTTGACGAATATCATCGAAAGGTATATCTCTATGCTGCCGGACCTGCCCGCGAAGGCTGTGACGGCGGTGTGGTTGGCCTCGTGCAAAAACTCACGCTTGCCGCTCACAAAGTAACACTGCCAAAATAAGCCGACCGCGGCGATGATGTCGGTTACGCTGTTGTCCGCACGGCTAAGCATCCGGCGGCACTTATGCAGTTTTGCCTGAATTCGATCGTGTTGGTTCACTGGTCTAGCTCCCCGATGGTAATGCTCAGGTTCTTGTTGAACACGCGCTCGCCCTGGGTTATGCGTACGTGAAGCTCTCCCGAGATGGTGGGCTGCTTCTTAATCAGCATCTGCGCGCTCTGTATAGGCGAAAGCTTTGCCGTAAAGCCGACTTCGCTGCCTCCCGGCGGAACATCAAGTACGGTGTCCTTGTAATCTAAACGAATGAAGCTGTCGCTTACGCTAAGCTCGAGGCTTGCCGGGGCGCCGCTGAGGTTACGGATTACGAGCGCCCCACGGCTGCCCGTTTTGAGATAAGCGTTGTTTACACGGCACTCAAAGGCCGGGCCGGCCTTCACCTTTATTCCTATTTCAGTACTGCCGATAACTATACTTTCGCTCACACGGCCCGAACGTATCTTCGTCGGATCAATCGAGTAGGCTAGGCCGGCGGTATTGCCCCCCGCGAAGTCTTCCTCGGTGATGATGTCCTTTGCCAGGCTCAGCCACGCCGAAGAGTACTTCACCTTGGCTTCCGTCTCGAAACTGCCCCAGAGCTGCCTCTGCAGCGTTATGACCCCGTGCACGGGCGTTGTCGCGCGCTCGATTATTTCATGTTCAAGAATAACTGGGCCTCCATGTACGGAAAGGGCAACCGGATTCTTGAGCTTGTGCATTACAAGAAAGCTCTCCAGCGCCAAACGAACATTGGGTGCGGCACGCATACTCTCGTATATGTCTATATGCTCGGTGTCATGCTCTTTCAGCCAGTTAGCGAACTCGTCGCTCACAAACGCGGCCGCTGCGGCTTGCGGCTGTTTGCGGGCATAGGCCGCAAAGTCTTTCAGGCTTCCAAGCCGCGCGCCGTCAAGCTCAAGAACCCGTGGAACGACCTTGATTATAACAGGCACAACCCTCTCACCGCCGCTTGTAGTCAACAATATGCTGGTATGGACAATCTCACCCATTGCGTAGCTGCCGGCGGGAACCTTGTAAGCCAGGCGGAATTGATTGGCGCGAAATTCCGTATTGTCCAAGACGAGCATAGGGCCGGCAGACACCAGGGAGCCCTCAAGCGTCTGTCCGCCGGCGTTCTTAATAACAAGCGCGCCGCTGGTACCGGCGGGGGTGGTTTCGATTATCAGCTTGTCGTTAATAAGGTTATCACCGCTGACGGACAACTTGGGAAGAGGATATTCAAGATGGGGTGCGTCTGATGCGTTCATGGAATATGAACCTTTCAATTTATTAAATCCGCACAATTTGCGGAAAGATTAATCCATTCGGCCTTTCATGTCATCCAGCCGGATATCTATCTGTTCCTTTATGGCCGCGATTGCGCGGACTTCGTTTCGGCCCTGTTCGTCGAGCCTGTCCGCGATTTGGCGGAGGGTTTGGGTCAACTCTTGGTTGCCGCGCGTCATTTGCGTCAGATTGCTTTCCAGGCCGTCTGTCAGTTCCTTGAGGGAGCGCGCCACGTGATGATCCAATATCGTTCCGAAGCCTTCGCCGAGCTTGCGCGTCAGATCTTCCAGAGTTGCCTCATAGTTCTTCACGACCTTGTCCGGGGAGTGCTTTTCCAGTTCGCTGAGCATGTTTGCCAGCGTACCGGCAACGTCCGAGAACTGGGTCATGGCCAGCAGCAGTCTTTCGTTGGACTGGTTGGCCCCGGCCTGCAACTGAGCCGCCCGGGATATCTGGCCGTCCCAGCGGCTCATGGGTTCCTTCAGAAGAGTGTCTACATCGGCGAGCTTTATGAGAGTATGTTCGATGCTTCGCGACATCTCGCCAAGGCTCTTGCTTACGGAGGCGGACAGGCTGTCGCCCATGACCCTGCTCGCGGCGGCGAAGGCGTCGCTCTGGGCTTCGATTGCGTCGGAAAGCGTGCCTCTGAGGATCGAGAGGTTGGCCACTATGTCCGGTGTGAAGAACTTGGCGACCTCACGCGATATGTACGAACTAACCTCGTCCACGAGCCGTTCGCGGGCAAGGTCGGCGTCGAACACGGAGCTACACAGGCGTATCAGCAACCACAGAGCGATGGCGCTAAGGCCGAACGCAACGCGCGCCGGCTCGAATATCAGCGCCAAAACCAGGCCGATAAGCACAATAGAATGCTCGAAGCCTTCGGTAAAATTAAGTGCACCCGAAAAGCTCCAGCCGAAATAACTGAGCTTGCCCACGTGCGTAGCCGCGATGTCCCTGACGCTGGCCGATGTAATGCCGCTTTCACACAGGCCGGCGTAATCCTTTGCTACCTTGTTAAGAATAGCGGCGCGTCCGTCCTTGAGTTCGGCGAGGCTCTTCACCGCGCGCGAATTAAGGCCGACGATAGTCCTCTGAGCCTGGTATGCGATGAACAGGCTGACGCGCAGCAACATTACGGCCAGCGCGGCTCCCGCGAAAGCCACATATGCCGCGAACGCGTTTTCGGGAACATTCAGGACATTGAAAAAATATATGAATTGGTCGAATTGTATAGGCAAGGGATCACCTTATGTCTAAGAACCTGTGTTCAATACCGCTCAACGCCGTCTGGAAGGTTAATTTTCCGCCACTCGTCGTCAGTCGCTCCTTGCGTACCGCTTGGGTACGCGGCGTCGCTCCTTCCTAGATTGGCGAAAAATCGCCTCTTCTAGCCGACATTTCGGTTATTGATACAGGTTCTAATACTTCAACATCTCGTCAAGATATGCCGCAAGCGCGACTATGGGTATTCTTTCCTGTTCCATTGAGTCGCGTTCGCGCACGGTTACTGCGCCGTCCTCCAGCGATTCAAAGTCGAAGGTTATGCAAAACGGCGTACCGGCCTCGTCCTGGCGGCGATAGCGCTTGCCGATGGAGCCGGCGTCGTCGTAGTCGCACGGGAAATTGGCGCATAGCTCTTCGTAAACCTGGGTCGCTCCGGGCGCAAGCTTCTTGGAAAGCGGAAGCACGGCGGCCTTGACCGGCGCGAGAGCCGGGTGGAAGCGCATAACCGTGCGGACGTCGCCCTCGGCTACTTCTTCTTCATCATAAGCGTCGCACAGGAAAGCCAGCAGCACCCGGTCTACCCCAAGCGACGGCTCGATGCAGAACGGCACGTACTTCTTAGGTTCGCCGCCTTCTTCGCCCGGTTCAAAGTAAGTCATATCTTCGTTTGAATGCTCCTGATGCTGTTTCAGGTCGTAGTTCGTGCGGTTCGCGACGCCCCAAAGCTCGCCCCAGCCGAACGGGAAGTGGTACTCGATGTCTGTTGTGGCCGTCGAATAATGGGAGAGCTGCTCGGGCGCGTGGTTTTGCAGGCGCAGGTTGTCCTCGCTGATGTTAAGCGACATAAGCCAGTCCACGCAAAACCTCTTCCAGTGCAGGAACCATTCCATGTCGGTTCCCGGCTCACAGAAGAATTCCAGTTCCATCTGCTCGAACTCGCGCGTACGGAATATGAAGTTGCCCGGCGTTATCTCGTTGCGGAACGACTTGCCGATCTGCGCTATACCAAACGGTATCTTCTTGCGCGAGGTGCGCTGTACGTTTTTGAAATTAACAAATATTCCCTGAGCTGTCTCCGGGCGCAGGTATACGGCGTTCTTGCTCTCATCCGTTACTCCGGCGTGGGTTTTGAACATCAGGTTGAACGTGCGTATATCGGTAAAGTTGCACTTTCCGCAGCTTGGGCACACGATGCCGTTTTCGGCGATAAACCCCGTCATGCGCTCGTTATCCCAGCCCCAAAGGTTGGGCGTCTCCCCCCGCGCGGTCATATAGTCCTCGATAAGGTTGTCGGCGCGGAAGCGCTCCTTGCACTCCTTGCAGTCCATCAACGGGTCCGAAAAGCCGCCCACATGCCCCGACGCCACCCATACCTGCGAGTTCATGAGTATCGCCGAGTCCAGTCCCACGTTGTACGGGCACTCCTGAACAAACTTCTTCCACCACGCCTTCTTGACGTTGTTTTTAAGCTCCACACCCAGCGGGCCGTAGTCCCAGCTATTGGCAAGGCCGCCATAAATCTGCGAGCCGGGGTATATAAAGCCGCGGCTTTTACAAAGCGCTACGATCTTCTCCATTGATTTGCTCGAATTTTCCAATTCAATTTCTCCTTATCCATAGTCTTTTCATCTGCAAGCGGAATTGCCACACTGTTTATGATACAGCATTTACGGGATTTGTCAAGGATTTGGCTTCGACACTTCCCACATTGCAAAAAAGCTTTTTAAATGCTAAAATACCAGGCAAGAGTATATTTGTTAAGGGTGAAGTGAATGGTTGGCTTCACAATTATAAACGCAATGGACAACGATGCCGACAAAAGCAAGATAGCACGTATTTTTGACGAATACTACTATCTTATGCTGCATATCGCGATGGAAGTGTTAAAAGACCGCGATCTGGCCGAGGATGCTGTTTCGGAGAGCGTTGAAAAGCTTATAAAGAATATTTCAAATATCGGCGAGGTTTCTTGTTACAAGACCAAGTCGTACATTGTTATTATTGTAAAGAATACTTCAATAAATCTCTTGAAAAAAATGTGCCTAAGTGAAAACCATTTTGACGAGACGGCGGAAGTTGTCGACCCGGATTCACCTATCCCGGAAAAACTTGTGAGTATGGAGGGGTACGAGAACTTGGTGGACATTATCAAATCTCTGCCGCCTGCCCTGAAAGATGCGGCAATACTATCTCTTGTCCACGACCGAAGCCACAGCGAAATAGCGGAGGAATTGGGGATAAGCTATGATGCCGTAAAAATGCGGCTATCACGGGCAAAACAGGTAATAAGAAATGCTTTGGGAGGTGGGCATCCTGTCGAATAATAAACAAGCGGGCAGATCAGAAAAGCTGTTTGACACAATGCTGAAGGCAGCCGCCGAAGAAGCTGCCGAGCAGGAAATGGACGCTTTGCCAAGCCGTGAGGACTTAGAAAAGCTTTACCCCCGCTCAGAAGCCTTTGAGAAAAGGATCGCGAAAATTATCCGCAAGCACGAAAGAGCGGCGAAAACAAAACGGGCGCTGACGATTTTTTATCGGGCTGCCGCTTCCATGGCCATAGTTTTTACGGTTGGGGTTATAACCCTGATGAGCGTGGAGGCTTCGAGAGCGTATATACTTAGCCGCTTTATTGAAATAGACAACGATGAGGTTCTTATAGGATACCGATTTGGAGAAATATCCGGCCTTGAATTTGGCGAATTGCTTATCGGATATGTTCCTGAGGGCATTACTTTTGATTACAAAGAGGAAGATGATGGGATAGTCCGCTATATTTTTGTCAACGAGGCCGGCCATGTGGATGTTATTATCCAGCATCTGATTGTGATGGACGACGGGGATTCAATCCTTATGGGCGGCAGGACGGACAGCCCCTACATTGAGTTTTCCGTTATTTCACT
Organism: Defluviitaleaceae bacterium; assembly: GCA_009780015.1. Lineage (GTDB taxonomy): Bacteria > Bacillota > Clostridia > Lachnospirales > WRAA01 > WRAA01. Next base: position 25,840 of record WRAW01000022.1, read on the forward strand.
TCATGGACAGCCCGCGTACCTTTTCAAATCAACCGGAGAAGTAGACATAAACAGCACGGTTACGTGGAACTACGGCCGTCACTTCATTTCGGTAACAGCCTGGCTGGATGTGGATGAACTTCTAAAAATCGCGGAAAACATAACGATTAATTATAGTGGCAATTAACTATAGCTTGGAAATTTTTTCGCAAATCATGTTACAAAACGCCTCTTACAATTGTTTATATTAGTAAAGGCAAACAGCCGCTGGGAAGAGGGGAGATTTTAATGGATTTATCACACAGCAATGCCGTTAGTAGCGTCAACGCATGGGGCTCGTCACAAAGAACGGCGAGGAATGGCATCTTTGGAGAGAATCCTTTTGACAGGCAGATTAGATCATTGCAAGAGCAAATCGAGAGACTTGGTGAGAATGAGTCAATGGACAGCGCCGCCAAGCAGAGAATGATTGACAAGATTGAAGAACAGATCGAAGCTCTGCAGGAACAAAGGCATCGGCGCCAAGCCGAAGAAATGAAAAGAAGGATGGAGCAGCGCCGGGAACAAGGCTCCGATCAATCAGGTTCATCAAATGAATCATCCGGCGTCAATGATAACGGCGTGGCATACAGCATGCCCAAGGCGTTAGTTTCCGGGTCAATGTCGATCAGCAGTATTCGGGAAACTAATGCCCGGCGTGTAAGTATAATCAACGAAATGAGGATCGCTGGTGAGGATCCGACCCCTGATCCAAATGGGAGCAGACTTCAGCAAGCCTTGTACCGGACTATCAGGTATATGAATGAACAAATGGGCGAAGCCAACGCTAATGTCGGAAAATATAATCATGAAATGGCTGAGGCGCGAGAAAATGAAAATACCGAAGAAGCGGATGCGCGTGTAAATAATTCGGCCTCGGATGAAAACGCGGGAAACATCACGGGCGAAGGCACAAAGGCCGACGGTTCAGCCGAAAAAGACTCAACCGCGGATTCCATACAAAAAACTATCCCCGCTACTGAAAGGACAAAGGAAAGATTGGTTCGAGCCTATAAAAATACAACTCACCGGACAGGTTTATAGTCCACAGAAGAGGAAAAGAGGCCCCGGTTAACTTTTGTTAGCCGAGGCCGCTTTGAGTGTTATCGCTTCAAGTTTATTCCGATAACGCCGCCCAGCCCTCCGCCGGCGATGGAGAGTATGATAAGAGTAATTGTGCGCGTGTCGATCACGAATCCCCTGTTTATCCATACTCCAATGGCCACAAGTATTACGGCGTATGCGACGCCCGCCAGAATTCCCCACAGCCAGCCCTTGCTTTGAGCGCCCTTCGCCGCGTCAAAGCCAGCCACGATTACGGATACCAGGCAGGTCAGGGTGACGACCAGCGGCAGATTCTCCCCCGTGAATGTTGAATATGTAATCAGAATCGCGTAACCGATCAGCACCGTGCAAGTTATTGCGAACGCGACCAGTGTACCCGAGACCAGCGCGCCGATACGCGAACCGACGTCGTCCATTGCGCCGAATTTATCGGGCTTTGTTTTTGTGCTTGATCTCATAAGACCCTCCTTAAAGAAATTGTTGTATTGGCAGCCATACTCATATATAATGTACTGGGCGCGAGTGTAAAATATTCGCACTTTTCTCACAAGGAGCGCAATATGAAGCCGATAGACCTTCACACACACAGCATATATTCAGACGGTACGCTTAGTCCGGGCGAAATCGTCGCGCGCGCCAAGACCAAGGGCTTGGCGGCGATCTCCATTACGGATCACGACACGGTACAGGGGCTTTCTGAAGGTGAAAGCGCCGCGGCCGCGGCAGGCATAGAATTTTTGCACGGATGTGAAATCAGCGCGTACCACGGGAATTGGCAGGTGCACATATTGGGTTACTGCATTGATCCGCGTTCGCAGACCCTTGCGGCGCAGTTTGAGGAGCTTGCGGCAATCCGGGACGAGCGCAACCGGAAGATGCTGGACGCTCTCGGGCGGATCGGAATAGACGTCAGTCACGACCAGCTAAGCTACGCGGCGGGATGTAACATCATAACAAGATCGCACTTTGCAAGGGTTTTGTGGAATAGGGGATATGCCCGGAGCATCCAGGACGCGTTCGACAAGTATGTCTCGCAGGGTGCGGCGGCCTATGTCCCGCACGAGGCGATGACAACGAGGGATTGCATAGAGTTCATCAGGCGCGAGGGCGGCGTGCCCGTGCTTGCGCATCCCTTCCAATACCATACGGACGACTCACGGACAGGGAAGCTTGTGGAGGAGCTGGCCGGCTACGGCCTGATGGGAATCGAATCCATTTACACCTCGCATACGCTGTCGCAAACATTGCAGGCCAAGCGCTGGGCAAACAAATACCGCCTTGTGGAAACAGGCGGTTCTGACTTTCATGGGGAGAACAGACCGGCTGCTGACCTGGGGGTAGGGCGCGGCAGCCTGTTTGTTCCGTACAGTATTATTGAAAATTTGCGTCAAGCGAAGTCTGGTGTCTTATAACAACTGCATAAGCTCCCTGCCGGAAATCAGGACGTCTTCAAAGCACCTCAGGGCAGAGCGCTGGAGATCAAGTATCGCTTCAAGCTCGCCGTATACGAGGTCAAGATCAGTATTGGTATGTAAAAGCTCCCGCTTTACGGCATCGAGAGATTTTAGCGTATCGATCTCTTGTAAAACTTGCTTCAGCGTGTGCGAATTTTTCTCCGAAATGCCGGAGAAGCTTACAAACGATCCGATTTGCTCACGGGACAGGTACTTCTTGCTGAGTCTCAGAAAATCCAAGTTTGCGGCGATTTTTTCGGCGATCTTGCTTTTTTCTTTCGCCAATGTATAGATTTGGCGCGTATTGTCTTCGATAGAGGCGATCATCTGATTTATGCGGTCGGGCGTGGCGGCTGTGTGCCTTGGCGTGTTTACAACGTAAAGGTCGCTCTTCCTCCCGAGCAGGTCATATGTTATTGTTTCGACGCTTGCAAAGCTTGGTTGTGTTAGTATCGATAGCACAAGCAGTCCTCCAATTAGTTCAATTTTCAACCTTACGACTATATTCTGCCACAGAAATATGATCAAAATATGAACAAAGCGTAAACAGACTATTAAACTTCAATTGATGATTATGACATCGAATGTTGGTCAACCATGTCGACATTTGTTAAATATAAACGACATTCGGCAATATTTACCGCCAAATGTCGTTTATATTAACTTAGAACCTGGAGCCTAGAACCTTCCGCCTGACATCATCATTAACATCATCAGCATCATCATCGAGTTGTCGCCGCCGCCGCTGGCCCCGAACATTCCGGGAAACATCATCATCAGCAGGAAGAACATCATGAACGTATCATTGCTTCCAGGCGTGGGATGGAATCCCGATGCCATTGTATTCATTAAAAAACCTCCCATAGAGATATACTTGCTATATCTTATGGGAGCAGCTTGAAATGTTGCATGTCTTACCTGTCTAAGAACAGGTTCCAAGGGGTACTAGCTGAGAGACTCCGCCATGCGGATCAGCTCCTCGACATCCACGTTTCCGGTTCCTCCAAAGAAGAAGTACATAACATCGCCAATCAATATGTTTACCGAATTAAGGTCAACTACCGCTTCGTGCCCGTTGATTTCGACTGTCCGTATATTTTCGGTCGCGGAGAGGGCGAAGGCTGTTGTTTCGTCCATGAAGCGTACTTGCACCGGGAGCTCGTCGACGCCGTTGCTGAATACGACGCCCATGTATTTGTTGGCTCCGTATTCCCCAAGCTCCTCCACCGACTCAACGAAGTAGAATATATGCTTGAAGGCAAAGCCCTCCGGCAAGTAGGCCGGCAGCAGAGCGTCGGTTATAAAGTGGCTTCGGCCTTCCTCCGCGTCGGTGAAAGTCAGCCAGGCGGGTTCATCGAAATCCGTTGATTCGGACGCGGTAAGGTATCCTTCATCAATAAGCGCTTGCCTCTCTTCTCTTAGAGCTTCCCTATCTTCTTCGCGGATTTCTTCGGCTATGATAAAGCCGGCGTGGTCGCCGAGCATTACCGATCTTACATATCTGACCAATTCCTGACCGAAAGCGGTAACCGAAACCGTAAGAATTATTGCGGCGCAAGCCGCGACTGCTAAGGGCTTCCTTATTCCTTTTTTCATGTACGTGTCCCCTTCTTCATTTATTGTTGTCAGCCTGGCTTTCAATATTTCAAGGTTGACTTCCTTGTTCTTACTTTCGGAAGAAAAATCCGTGTTCCTGAATTTTGCTATAAATTCTTCGTCGAAATCATTTTTTCGCATGACATTTCCTCCTTATCCAGAAATTCTTTCAGCTTTTTGACCGACCGGTGTACGATTACCCCCACGTTGGAGTCGCTCATGTTCATTATCTGCGCGATTTCGGTATTTCTCAAGTCGGTTGCGAATTTCATGGACAGAACCTGCCGCTCCGCGTCCTTGAGCGTCGTCATCGCCCGGATCAATGATTTGTTGTCCTCGTTAAAGACGATGACCTCCTCGGGCCGCCGCTCTAATGAAACAAGCTCCAGAATATCGTCGAGCGGAACGAATGTTTTGCGCTTCCTTCTGCGCAAATAGTCTGTAACGACATTCTTCGCTATACCTATAAGCCACGCCTCGACCGGCGCTGTTTCCGGCCTGTAGGTATGGAACTTTCGTATCGCGTTTTCAAAGGCGTCGCTTGTCAACTCTTCAGAATCGTAATGATTATTTATCCGAAAGCAAATGTAGTTGTACACATTCCTGTAGTACTTCTCATAGATTGCTTCAAATAGTGCGGCGTCCATACTGTTCCGCGTATGTTGCCGGTCTGAGGTTTTGCGCGGCGCCGTTCCTGTGTAAACGTTCACAATGTCCTCCTTTCTCATGATTGTTAATTTGCCTTTCAAAAGTGTATACGTCAAAACCGCAATTCCATTACACGGTTTTAGCAATTTCGTAAAACAAAAACAGGACTAAGTCCGCAACCCCCTTGATTTGCAGGTTTTTTTGGACTCAATCCTGGTATGTGCTGGGGCGGCTAAGCCCCTGTGATCTAAGAGCCTGTCTAATATCTTTTTCCTGTCGGATTTGCGAGGCAGTTTTTCGTCATTCTAGGAACCGACGACGACGCGTACCCAGAGGGTACGCTAGGAGAAGGTGACAACGAATGGCGGAAAACTGACCGCAAAGATATTAGACAGGCTCTAAACTACTTCTTCCCACATGCCGATCTGCCACCGGCCGCTTTCGGCCTCTCGAAAAAGTTGGTAGATATATTGGAAGTTCTGGCCGTTGCTTACGTGCAGGATTACGGTCACGGAGGTGCGGTCGTTTGGGCTGAACCTGTGGAATACGGGGCTGCCCTGATATACCCCGACTATTTCAAGATCTCTGTCGTACAGCTCGTCCAGAGCGATTAAAATCAGCGAAAGCTGCTGGTGAAACGGGTTGAGGTCAAGCAGAGCCTGGGCGAATAACCCGCGCTGAACCTCCAGCACGCGTGAGATCACATACTGGTCGTTTCTGTCCCAGCCGTGGATGAGTCGGAATGTGTGGCTGAACAGCCGCATAACCTCTTCAGGCGTTTGCGGATAGTCTTCGTCAAGATCGACGGCCAGCACCTCGTCCAGAAGCTCATAAAGGTCTATAGCGGCGTGATCCGCTATGACGTCGGCCGGATTCGGCTGGGACGGCATTGCCAGTATAAATACGGTAGTAACTCCGATCGCCAGGCAGACCAATAGGATAATCAGGACAAGCGCGCCGGACGACTTCTTTTTTTTCTTCGCTATCGCAATCACCTTTCTTGGTCTTGTATAGATTCTTAGAACCTGTGTTCATAGGATGGGAATGCCGTCTTGGGGGTCGAATTCCACCCCACGAAGCCAAAATCGGGCTTCGTGGGGATCCCGGTTTTCCGCCACAGTCCACCCCACAAAGCCAAAACCGGGCTTTGCGGGGACCCCGGGCGTCGTCGCCTCCTAGATTGGCGAAAAATCGCCTCGCCAATCCGCCATCCCCACCTATGAACACAGGTTCTTAGTCCACGATTTCCAAGATACTTGCCTTTGGAACTGAACCGGTTATGCGTTTGTATACGTCGCCGCCCTTGAAGGAGACAAGCGTGGGGATCGACCTGACGCCGTACTGCGAAGCGACGTCGGGGTGTTCTTCCACGCTGATTTTGCAGACGACGATGTCTTGCCGCTCTTCGGCGATCTGGTCAAGAACAGGGGCGATTATTTTGCAAGGCGTACACCAGCTTGCGTAAAAGTCAACAAGCACCGTCCTGTTTTCGTTTGCCAGAATGTCTTGGAACTGTTCTTTTGTAACCAGCTTTGCACTCATGTTTAATTCTCTCCTTCGGATTTAGTATATACCTAGCTACAGTCTGTTATCCATTGCTTTTGCTCGCCGCCTGTGTTCCATAATATCGTGGAACAGGTTCTTGAGCATCGCGACAGTCGGGATGGCAAGCACCATCCCGGCGACGCCGTAGTATGCGCCGCCAATGGTAATGCTGAATATTACCAGGAACGGGCTCAGGTTGAAGCTGTCGCCGAAAAGCTTAACCTTGATTACATTGGCGTCAATCTGTTGCAGAACCACTATGAATATCGAAACCGCGATGGCCGTGCCCAAGTCTTCCGTAAGGAACACGACCAGTATAACCACCAGCGACCCAACAATCGAGCCAAAGTACGGCACAAGGTTGGAAACGCCTATGATTAAGGCGGACATTACGCTGAAATCGACCCGCATTATTGTAAGAGCGACGACCGTCACCACTATTAGTATGAGGCTGTCTACGATCATGCAGTATATAAACGTCTTGAGATTCTTGTTCGTAGTGCTCAGGTACTTGAAAAACACATACGAAGTCTTTATCGGCACGAAGCTGTTTATAAGCCCTGTGAAGAAGACCTTCATGCGCTGCGCGTCCAGCAGGATGTAAATTGTCGAAATTATCGCGATGACCGCGTATACAAGGAACATTGCCGCGCCGAACATTCCCGTTATAAACGCCAGGATCGAGTCGTAGCCGATAAAGTCGAACACATGCATCAGGGTAAACTCGTTCAGAAATGTTTGAAGGACCAGGTTGTAAATGATGTTGTCGTCGCCGGTGAATCCCTGCACAAACAACATAAAACTTGCGATGTACGTAGGTATTTGGGTAGAAAATTCCTGAATACTCGTTACCACTTCGGGAATAACAACAACAAGAGTAAACGTAATCAGCGCGACAGTTACAAGCATCGTCACCGCGACGCTTATGCCACGCGCCCTTTTTTGGACATACTTGTTCGACAGCATGTTTAAGCGGCGCTCGAGCGCGGAGCATGGGATATCGAGCAGGTACGCCATTATAAAGCCTGCCACAAACGGGGAAAGATGTCTTGTAAAATTAGATATCCATTCGATGACGACGTAAAAGTTGGCGATAACTATGAAAGATATTATCCCGGCCAGGATCAGGAGGAATGACGAAAACCACCTCCTGAACTCATCATTGTTCATAAGCTTCATTAAAACCGTTCCTCCGGCGGAGCTTGGGGATTCTAACACATAATAGCACAAAATTTTGGTATTGGCAAATAAAATATAATTCTCGCTCGTCATGCCGCGCTTATCATTGCGGGCTTGATCCGGGAGCCCGTCAAGCCCACAATGACGGTTGGATACTAGGGTGTGTCGTCAATAGATTTTTCGGAATATTTTTGCCGATTTTGCGCCACTCTTCGTCGGCTCCTCCGCCTCCGCTGACGCTTCGGATGCTAAACGTGTGCCACCGGCACACAGCATCC
>WRAW01000023.1 GCA_009780015.1 Defluviitaleaceae bacterium
TCGCCAATCTAGGAAGTGACGACGACGCGTACCCTTGTGGTACGCTAGGAGGAGCTGACGACGAGTGGCGGAAAACTGACCTTCTAGACAGCGTTGAGCGGTATTGAACACAGGTTCTTAGTTTAGTCTAGCAATCTACATATAAATATAGCAGGTGAAAAGTGATGTGTCAATAATTTCAATATTTTGCAAACATCTGACACAGCGATTTAGAACCTTAGTGTCACGAGGAAAGCGTTATGCGCATAGACATGACCCACATAGGCCCTACGAGTATCCCGAGCGGCCCTATCAGGCGCAGTCCGGCGTATATCGATACCAGCATCAGGATAGGGTGTATCCCTATAGAAGCCGAAAGAACCTTTGGTTCCAGCAGCTGCCGCACAAGGAAGTTAATTCCCCACAGCGCAAGAAAGTAAAGCCCCGAATACATATCGCCCTGTATCAGACTGAGAACCGCCCAAGGCACGAGTATCAGCGAACTTCCGACAAACGGCAGCCCGTCCAGAACCGCAATCAGCAGGCCCATGAACAGCGCGTATTGATATCCGTATATAGCCAACCCGCCGAAGCTTATCAGCCCGACAATACTCATTATGAACAACTGCGCCTTCACATACCCCGCAAGCGCGACTATCATACCCAGCCTGAGTCTTGAGAACCAGGCGCGCAGCTCACGCGGGCTGTTGCGCACCACAGCCGCCCTGATAAGATGTTTGTCCTTAACAAAGAAGAACGCGGAAATCACGAACAGCAGCACCCACATTACAAAGCTGGGCAAGGTACGAAACAGCGTAATCGAGGTGTATGCAACGCCGTCGCCTATGGTGCTCTGCGCAAACTCCGCGAGGCTTAGCACAAGCCCGTCGCTCCAGGAGCCAAGCCAGTCGGGAGCCCAGTCGAACACGGCGCCAAGCGCTTCCGACCCGTATATAAAGCCGTCAAGCAACTGCATACCATGCGCGAGAAGCTCAGGTATCTGCGCAGTGAACAGAACCGCTTCCCTCCAGACATTGTTCACAAGCGCCACGCCTACATAACCGATCGCGAACACGAATATCACAATGCCAAGCAAGGTGGCCAAGTCGCGAGAAATCCCAAGACGCCGCTCGAAAAAGCCGACAAGCGGTTCCATCGCAAGCGACGCGGCATACGCCACGATAAACGGCGACAAATACGCAAACACATATGTAAAGAACAGATACGTACCGACCAGAGACGCGAAAACCACCAGGCCGCGCCACAGGAAGGGGTCGTCGGTTAGTCGGATGTTCATGGCGCCGGAGCCCTCCCACTCAATTGTATGATACAGTGAATACATTTGATAATGAACCAATATTTTCTGGAAGCGCCGGCCTGCTGCCGCCAATGTTCCACAGAGGAGGCGCCTTGCGCCGAGCTAATATTGATCTGAATTAAAGTGTATTCACTATAACAGTATATGCGTACTGATCCGCCGTTAGAAATTTACCTTGGAACCTGTTCTTAAAGTACGCAAAAATCCCTTGGTTATAACGTCTGCCAGCTTTATGACAAGGGCCAGGCGTGTGTTTTGCAGCGTGACGAGGTTAGCGTCGCCAGAGCTGTTGACGATACCGGTTACGTATATGTCTCCTACCTCTGGAAGGCTGTTTCTGACGCCGGTGCCGGGACTGAGCGCGCCTACGCCGATCGTAACGAAACCGACGCTCTGGGGCCTCCCGAGGGACGCGTCCACAGCCACAACCAGCGGCTCGGTATGCCTCGAGTATATTTCCTCCATAGTGTGCGCCAGATTCTTTGCGTGTACCGGACTTTCAAGAGTTCCATAAATCACCGGCCTGCCCGACACGCGCCTTTTAAGAAGGTTATGACCGATTATCGGCCCAAGGCTGTCGCCGGTTATTCTGTCCGTCCCGATGCAGAGCAGCACAAGCTCACGCCCGGCCTCCAACCGCGGATACAGCAAGAAGCGCATGGAGTCCGCAAAGTCTGCGATTGCGCCGCGCTGTTTGGAATTTATATAAATTGTATCTTCGATTTGCCTGTCACAATTATTCAGCATTACATTATTCTTAGATTTCTCGAAATATTTATACACAAAACCTCTTAGGAAATTAGTCAACTCCGTCTTAGCGGTCTTTTTGCCGCAATACTGCGTCACTCCTCACTTGCGTACCACTGGGGGCGCGCGGCGCTCGTCACTCCTTGCCTTGCGGCAAAAATCCGCGCAAATCCGGCATCATTCAATTCCCCAAGAGGTCTAGCGCATTTCCTAATTATTTCCCAAAAATATTCAGAAAAATCTGTTGAAACATGTCTATATCTTCTTATTTAGGCTTGACAAGTAACGACAGACAAACTATAATTTCTGTGATATCCTAATTTTGGTAATAATACTAATATATACCAATGATTAGGACAGGAGGTTCTCAATGAACGGCTTTGAATTTCCAACAAACATCAAACAGATCGGAAGTATTGGCGAAGGGCTTAGGATTTACATAGAAGATTATGCCTATTCCTACCTGCAGCAATACATCGATACGCCGGGGTACGAGACAAAGCTGGCGTTCCTGGTGGGCCGCGCAATGGTGATAGACTCGCAGACCGTGCTGTTTATATCCGGCGTGATCCAGGGGGCGTATACCGAAACCGAACGCGGGATGCTTACATTCACAAACAAGTCTTTCGATCACGCGCGCAAGGAGATCGACCGCTATTTCGGCGGACTGGAGATCGTGGGCTGGATGCAGTCCCAGCCGGGCTTCGGGCTTCGGCTTTCGCCTAACGCCGCCGAATATCATCTCAAGACATTCCCCGACAAATCGAATGTCTGCATGATAATGGACAACGACGAAAAGATGAACGCGTTCTACATTCATAACACGGACGGTACAGACGGAACGAAGCTGATAGAAACAAAAGGATTTTTCATATACTACGACAAGAATCGCGGAATGCATGAGTACATGCTCGACAATAAGACCAGCAAGATAAGGGTGTTGAGCGCCGAAGGCAAGGGGCTGCGGATGTCCGGCGGCGGCACGCAGGACACGGAGTTTGACGGTGACGACGAAGACATGCCGTCGGGCGAAGTCGCGGTACAGCGTATAAGGCGCAACTATTCGCAGCGAAACAGCAATGAGGTCAAGGAAGAGGCGAAGGACACGCGTAAAAGCCCCGGCCTGCTAGGCGGAGGCGTAAGAGAAAACACGAAGTACGCGGGAAGCGTGAAAACAGACCTTGGGGTCAGTAAACCGCGCGGCCCGTCGCCCCGATATCTGCCGGCGCCAAGCCAGCGGCGCGTCGTGAACCTGCTTATGTCGTTCTGTGCCGTATTGCTGGTTGTCTCTCTGGTAATGGGCATGGGGATGCTACAAAGCATCGACCGCATAGACTTTCTGGAACAGCAGTTGACCGACCTGACGAGTTCGCACAGAAGCCTACTGGCGGATTTCACGAACGCGGCACGTCCCGTATTCGCCGAGAGCGTCCAGAGCGAAGCCCCCGAAGGCCAGCCGGCCGCAAGCGCGGAGGATTCCATGGAACCGACAACTCCGCCTGTTCCCAACGTGAGTGAGGCCGTACCGAACGCAGGCGAGGCCACACCCGCGATAGCGCACGATCCTTCTCCCGGGGCGGGTTCTTCCGCTCAATCACCGATAAACATTGACGAAATCATCAGCCAATTACAGGAGACAGCCGCGCAACCCAACGAAGCGACTCATACGCCCGGCCCTCCGTTCCCGCCTGCCGCGGCGCAGCCGCCGCTTCCGCCGATCCAGCCGGCAGAGCCGGCGGCGCAGTTTGAGGAAGTTCTGCTTCCCGACGTCCCTCTGGAATACATTGTTGAATCCGGCGACACGCTGTCGTTTATCAGCCGTATGTTCTACGGCGGCACCGACCGCGTAGACGAAATAATGGAAATGAACAACATAACCGACCCTGACTCTATCAGAGCCGGAGATACGATAAGATTGCCAAGGAGGTAACGTAACATGCAGCTACAACAGATTGATAACATGGAGACACTCGAGATGATCGCGGCAACCATCGCCCACGAAGTCAAGTCCCCTCTTTCACTGGTACAGGCAAACGTTGACTTTCTGCGCCTTATGGACGGTGACCCGGAAAACAGGAAGCGTTACGACATTATCTCCAGGGAACTGCGGAAGGCCAACGAACTCGTACTTGACTTTCTGGGGCTTGTAAAGCTTGCCTACAAGACCGACGAGGAAATAGAGGTCTACGACGTATTGATGAACACCGTCGAGAGCTATGAAGGCGCCGGAAACGTCTCAATATATGTCGAGTGCCCAAACAAGAACCTGTACGTCAAGGGTAACCGAATGATGCTGTCGTGGGTTGTTTCCAACATCCTGAAGAATTCGCTCGAGGCAGTTTCCGAAAACGGTATCATCAAGATATTTGTGTATGAGGGCCGCGACACGGTTGTGGTAGAATTCTTGGACAACGGCTGCGGGATCAGCCCCGAGCGCCTGGAACAGCTCAATCAGGGCAGAGTGGTCAGCAGCAAGCCTCACGGCTCCGGCGTGGGGATATCGATCTGTAAGAATATTTTGGCCGAACACGGCGGGGCTTATGACATCAGGAACATCAACGGGGGCTGCTTGGTCAGGATAAACCTTCCTATTGTGCAATGCACGCGTACACATTAACGAAAGGAGCCACTGCCACCATGTTACGAATATACAGAAGCCTCGGGATCGGCGTGGTCTTGATGCTGCTTATTGTTACGCCTGTCGCGGCTCAGACATCAACCTCCATACAGCTTCAGATAGACAGCCCCGAGATGATTGTGAACGGCACACCAAGACCAATTGACGAACACGGCTCCACGCCCGTAATCATTGACGGCCGGACTCTCGTCCCGCTGCGTCCGGTAATGGAGGCCATAGGCGGCACGGTCTTATGGGACGCGGACTTGCGCTTGCTGACAATCCGCGACTACCTTGGCGAGAATGAGATCATCCTGAAGATAAACTCATACGACAGTGTGGTGAACGCAAGGACAGGGCCTCAGTTGGACGTGGCTCCGGCGCTTATCAACGACGTAACCATGGCGCCGATCCTGTTTATAACGAGCCACCTCGGTTTTGAAATCGAATGGGACGACGACACGCGCACAATCACTATCACCAGGGAGATCATAAATTAAAGAAAAAATCCTAAGCGGACACACACACACCGCTTAGGATTTTTTGCTTTATAATCAAAATTTGAGCCAAAAGCGAAAATATCTTATGTAGTGTTGTAGAACAAACAAAACCACAACAACAGCGATCCACATGGTAATATTCGCAATATCAACCAGAAAATCAAGCCCGTAATAGCGCCCGGCAAGGAAATCAGCCCCCAGCCTAAAAGCAACAGCGCTAATGACATATGGGAATGTAAACGCGGCATATGTGGGGTAAAATTTGATTTTCAGCAGGGAGAACATCATACATGTGACATAGATATAGCTTATGGCGGCTATGACCAGCATGATGTAAACAAGAGTTGGACTCACCTGCCCTTGCGATACAAATGAGCTGAAATACCCTACTAACAGCAGACTCATGGGAGCGGTAAATATGGCAACGGTTTTACGGGCGGGTTCGGGGAATACTCTGACCTTATTCATTCGCAGCACAACAAGGGGCAGTATGGCAAGGTAAAGAACAAAACCGACGTAAAAAGCAATCTGGCCGACAAATACTGCCCCCATAGCAGGAGCGGTAACGCTTGCGGCTACTATGCCGACTCCGGCAATAAACCAGCTTGGGAAAACGGTTCCCAGCTTAAAGCCGATCACAAACCGCCTGACAAAAACCAGCATTATGCAGACATGAATCGCTATCGCGGCATACCATATGCCGACAGCCAAATTTCCAACATACGGCCTTATATATGTGCTTAATATCATAATCGCCATGGTTGATGTCGGCAGTACGCTAAGCGACACGGGAGTTTTAAGTTCTTCCCGCGCGTGGGGGCTGTCCAGAAAAACCTTCATTGCGAAAATTATTAACACAACGAACGACAGAACTCCGCATATGTAGCGTATTACCTGCCCGTGCGGCAGGAACATCAGAAGGTTCCCAAGCACGGCAAGAGCCAGCGACAGCCCGCAGGTCGCCATCGGTATACTTTTTATGAATTTCATCTAGCGCACCTCCACATCATCATGAATAAGTTTCAAGCTAAGCTCTCTTGCTATCAGTTCAGCGGTCTTAACGGCCATTTCACCTGTAAAAGCCACACATTGCTTCTTATGTTCGCCGCTTAATATATCCATTTCCTTTATGTGGATGTGACAACATAGAGTCCCCTGATGATTCTTTCTGAAACTATCCTGAAGCTCGTAGGCCAGCTCCATACATTTTCCGCTCCTTGGGTCTGTCCCCGGTGACGGTTCATTTCTGCCGAAGAAATACCCCAACGCGATAATCGCGCCGGATATCGCGCCGCACATACATTTTGAACGCCCAACTCCAATTGGGAAGCCGGAAGCCGACTTGATAAGCTCCACCGGCATATTGGGGTCGAAATTTTTCCTGACTGAGGACACAATTGCCTCCGAGCAATAAAAGCCGCCTATACGAAAGACCTCTTCCGCGTCGTACCGCACCTGCTTGATATTGACTTCCTTTTTCATATTTACGCCCCCTATGCCGCGACCTCAAGGCCGAGTTCTCTCGCTACAATTTCAGCGGTTTTAGCCGCCATATCGCCTACAAAAACCGCGCACTTTTCTCTATATTCACTGCCGGTAATGTCCATATCTTTTGTGTGGATGTGGCAGCATAGGACTTTGTGCTTCGCCTTGAAGCTGTCTTGAAGCTCGTAAGCAAGTGTAATTGTCTTTTGGCTCTGAGGGTCTGTTAAGGTTGTTGGGAATGTTCTTCCGAAGAAATATCCCAAACAGAGAACGGCTGCCGAAACAGTACCGCACATACATTGAGAACGCCCAACTCCGGCTGGAAAACCCGATGCCGCGGAAATCAACTCCTTTGGCATGTTCGCGTCAATATTTTGCCGGATGGAATGTACAACCGCCTCGGCGCAGAGAAACTCCCCCGCCTTGAAACATTCTTCCGCATCAGACCTTACCTTCTTGATACTGATTTCTTTTCTCATTTCAACTTCCTCCTTTTTATTTTGAGCATCAAAAAAGATGCCTATTGACCATAGCTATTTGCGGCATCACCAGTAACGCAAATAACTATCCGGTTCCAAGCATCTTGACATACTTAGCATGTAAAGGAGGAATTGGATATAATTAAATGCGCAATGGTGTTTTGCGCAGAAGCTCACGGCTTCCGCTAAGGTTTGCTCAAATTCAGCGTAAATTCCTGATTTTGGCTGATGACATATTTTTCAACCACCATTCTAAGCTTATAATTCCGTCATGTTTTCCGCAGAAGCTTTGCGATACCCTGCCAGCCTTCACAAAATGAGGCAGACGCATCACGTCTATGTATTATATCATGGATTGCGCCGGATTTCAACAAATATTTATTATTATCACGCAGGTATGTGATAATATGGCATACATACTGTTTCTTGGAATCCCAGTTTCTTAGCCAAATTTGTGGAGGCCGCGTTTTCTAAACAGCAAGACCACATAGGCTTCAAGTTATTCTCAATGCAATAATTGATAAGCTTAACGCATACGGCGCGAGCCAGACCTCTTCCCCGATATTTTTCCTCTGTTTCGATGCCAATTTCCAGCATTTCGTCGTGCCTATAGGATGTAAACGCAGTAGAAGCCGGTTCACCATCCACCATTGCCGTAAAGCTTGCCTTTCCTGAAAATTGCTGCTCGTCGCGCCAAAACACGCGGGGAGTCACCGAGCCTTTGATACTTGAAAACATAGACGCCGTTGTTGGAACAACAGTATAGTTTTCAAACGATAACAGCGAATTGCTTTTTTCAAACTCATCTTTGTCAAAGCGAAAATTAAGGCGGTTATAACGTGTTGCTCTACCGGCGTTAACTATTGACTCAAGCAGGGTATCCCAGGCACGTGGATGCGCCTGTAACCATTCATCCCTGTTCCTGGTTTCATTCTTTTGGTTAAAATAGTTATAAAGGTCGCTATTAAACCGATCGTTATTCGCATTGCCGAAAAGCAGCGACATACCATAGGAATGTACGGCATAAAACGACGTAGGGTTGCGCATAGAATCGACAAAAACTTTGCCGCCGGTATGACCCGCAATCACCGAGCGGATAAACAGCGTATTAAAGTCTACCTGCTTTAATGGTTCCAAAAGTAATTCATAGTGATCTTCGCTCAATTGTATCATTGTAATTCCTCCCTGTTTGTTATAAAATAAAAGCTGCTAAGCCCAATATATACTTGATAATAAGCATTATCAAGCATTCAATAATAAATCTATACCGGTATAGAGCTATGAGGTGTAGCATGAATGATTATAAATATTTACATATCGCAAATACCATAAAAGAGAAAATACGGAGCGGTTTGTACAAGCCGGGCAGCAAAATACCGTCTATTAAAACGCTTGCTAAGGAGATGGCTCTCAATACCGATACAATTATTAGAGCGTATCATCAACTTGAGTCCGAGCACTGGATATACGCTGTCTCCAAAAGCGGTTACTATGTGGTTAAATCCATTAATACCGAAGAAGACAAACCTCTCATAATTGACATGCTTACAACAAGCCCCGCAAATGAGGTCAACCCTTATAAAGATTTTTATCATTGCATGGAAAAAGCTATTTCACTGTACGAGCATAAATTGTTTTCATATTCTCCGGCCAAAGGTATGCCCGAATTAATCAGCCTGCTTACGAAGCACATGGTCAATTATCAAATATTTGCCAGAGATCAGGATGTTTTTATTACAAGCGGCGCGCAGCAAGCATTATTCATACTTGCTTTAATGGACTTTCATAACGGTCATAATACAATTCTTGTGGAACAACCAACATATAGCGTTATGATGGAAACAATAAATATCAACAAAATTCCCGTGAGAGGCATTCGCAGAACCGCAAACGGCATAGATTTATCCGAGCTTGAAAAAATGTTTTCCCATGATAAAATTAAATTCTTGTACTTAATGCCAAGATTTCAAAATCCTACGGGTTTTTCTTACAGTATTAAGCAGAAAAAAGAAATTCTCCGATTGGCTAAAAAGTATCATGTATATATAGTAGAAGACGACTATCTTGCCGATTTAGAGATAAATCAAAAAAATGATCCGCTTAAATCCTTTGATGTTGATAATATCGTTATTTATGTCAGGAGTTTTTCAAAGACGCTCTTACCGGGGCTGAGGTTGGGCATGGCAATATTGCCCAAGCAATTACAAGAGGGATTTATTAAAATGAAAGGCGTAATGGATATAAACTCATCAGTATTTTCACAGGGAGCCTTAGAAATATACCTTCGCAGCAGTATGTACGAATCTCACGTTAAACGCACAAAAGCTTTTTATAAAAATAAAATGGATGTTTTGAACAAGGAGTGCGGCAAGAATCTGCAAGGTTTAGCGCGTTGCTTTGTGCCGTCGACGGGCATATTTGCCTACATTGAAACAGACCGTATCACGGCGGAATCGTTAATAACCAATCTGGAGAATAATGGTGTGCAGGCGTGCAGCACAAATTCGACTTATATCGAAGATTTTCCCCGGCCCGAAGGGATCAGGTTATGCACATGTAAGGCTGACATACTGTCAATTGTCCATGCTGTGCAGATACTAAAACAGATTTTATCTGATTGTAACGTAAAATAAAGCCGCGTCCGGCACAAACGCGGCTTTGTTCGCGTTTCGCTGTCTAAAAACACTTAGACTGCACCAACTTTTACATTGTGAAGGTTTTAACAGGCTCTTAGAACTTGCCTTCATCCACCGCCTTTTGGCGATCCTCAAAACTGACCTCCCGGTGAATCTGGTGCAGCATCCACAGGTATCCGAACGGGTCGGCAAACATTGCGTTGCTTACGCCGAAAGCTTCCATCTCGGTTAAGGGCATGACTTCATTGCAGCCAGCGGCTATGGCCTTGTCGAAAACTTCCTTGATGTCAGGCACAAGGACGTTGATCCACATTGGCTTAGGGTCGCCCTCCTTCGGCGCGATCAGTTGGAATTCCGGGTTTTCGTCCAGCATGTGAAAGCGTGTGCCGTAGATGGTGAACACAGCCTCGTTAGACCCGATTTCCCTGCCGGTGACTTCCACCCTCTCCACCTCAAAAACTCGCTCGTACAGTTCCAGCGCCTTGATACTGTCGGTTACTACAAAATCAATTTCTACGCCGACCATATTTCCCTCCGTTTATCATAAGATTGCGTTCCATATGAATATATCATGACAGGCGTACAAATACAATCATAATAGTAGTATATGGTTGACATATTTTTTCAATATATTACAATAAATATTGTAAACTTACAGGTGACTACTGTTCTATATCACTAAGTCAGAACTAGAACAGGAAACTGATTTTATGAAAATTTCAACATTGGTAAAATATCTATTGCGATATTCCTTGTGCCGTCTATATTGATTATAGTACTGTCAATGTGGCTCGGCGTCATAAATGAAGAAGTGCGCGAAACTTTCACAACATGTCAGGTTTATACCGCAAACTCCAATCAAATACTGCAGGCAAGCGACTATCTGACCGAAATGGCACGATTCTTTGTCGTCACCGGCGATATAACTTTCTATGACAGGTATTAGGTCGAACTCGACGTAACTCAGCGTATCGAGAACGCAATTGAAGAGCTTATAGCATATGGAATACTGCCGCACGAGCTGGCGATAGTTGAGCGCGCGCCGGCTCTTTCCGATGAGCTGGCGGAAGTTGAGTCCGAAGAGTTTAGCCATGTGCACGAAGGCCGCTTCATAACAGCTCGCGACATCATATTCGGGCCGGAATACATTGCGGGTGCGGAGCCTATTGCGGAGGCGCTGGATGAATTCTACGCAGCGATAAGCGCGCGCATAGACGCAGAGGTCGAACAAGCGCTGGCAAACGCCGCAATTCTCGAGCTTATGATGCAGATTATGGCCGTGCTTATGCCCGTCATCGGCATAGGAGCATTTGCCGTAATACTTCGCAGTATAAAGCCTATCAACGGCCTTATGGCGCTTGTTTCGGACGTATTCCGCGGAAGCCTCAACATCAATATCGACCGCAGCCGCGTCACAAAGGACGAAATAGGCGTTCTTACGCTGGATATCTACAACCTGGTGGAGCTTATAAAGCGGATGACGGACGATCTTCAAAAGTTTACGCGCATTGCCAATGAAGAAGGCGACCTGGAATACAGGATTGATTCGTCAAAATATGACGGAACTTACAGAGAAATGATCGACAGCGTCAACAAATTCATAGACGGCTTCGTCAGCGATATGATGAGAGTGCTGAGCCTGCTTGACGAAGTAGGCAGTGGCGACTTCAGCGCCCAAATTCCGGCGATGCCCGGTAAGAAGGTTATACTTAACCACAAATTTGACGCGTTGATGAAAAATCTTAAAGATGTCAGCAGCAACATCGACACTCTGGCGCAAGACGCCGCGCAGGGAAAGCTGGACGGACGCGTGGACTCGTCGAGGTTCCAGGGAGATTGGAAAAAGAGCCTTGACAGCCTCAACGATCTGATGAGCGCGGTATCGGAACCGCTTTCCGAAATAGAAAACTCGGTCAGGGAAATGTCGAAGGGTAACTTCGTCAAGATGCAAGGCAATTACAAAGGCTCGTTCGACGTAGTGAAGAAAGCGACCAACTCCGCCGTGGAAGTAATGCTGTTCTATATCAAGGAAATTTCCGACGTGCTCGACTCAATGTCCCAAAGAGACCTTACCGTGATGCCGAAAGGCATGTACACGAGCAGCTATGCTCCTATCAAGGAGGCGCTGATAAAGATACTTGACTCGCTCAATAATTCGATGCTGGAAACAGAAAGCGCGTCCGCCCAGGTACTGGCCGGAGCGGAGCAGATATCAGGCAGCGCGATGCATCTGGCCGAAGGCAGCCAGCGACAGTCGAGCTCGGTACAAGAGCTTACGTCCGTAATTACCATGATAAACGATCAAACGCGCTCAAACGCCGAACGCGCGAACGAAGCGGACGAACTTTCACAAAAATCGAACGAGCGTGCCAAAAAGGGCAACAACGAGATGAAGGGCATGGTAAGTTCGATGCAAGGCATCAAGGAATCCTCCGACAGCATATTCAAGATAATAAAGGGCATCGAAGACATTGCTTTCCAGACAAACCTGCTTGCGCTTAACGCCGCGGTAGAGGCCGCGCGCGCCGGTGAATACGGCAAGGGCTTCGCAGTCGTGGCCGACGAAGTCCGCAGCCTTGCGTCGCGCAGTCAGAGCGCCGCCAAGGAAACAACCGGACAGATCGAGGATTCCATCGGCAGGGTGAACGACGGTATGTCGGCCGCGCAGGATACCTCAGGTTCTCTGTTCACGATTGTCGAAGATGTGCAGAGCGTGTCCGATCTGATTAAGCAGATCACCATACTGTCCAAGGATCAGACTGAGGCCATATCCCAAATATACCTTGGAATAAACGAGATATCCGGCGTCGTGCAGGATATCTCCGCCACAAGAGAGCAGTGCGCTTCCGCCTCGCAGCAGCTTAACTCACAAGCCGAAAATCTCAGACAGATGATATCGTTCTTCAAGTTGCGAACTCAATAAAAACATCCGGCCCGACCGCAAAAGGTCGGGCCTTTTGTCGGGCATACTACTTTGTGGAAATGATTGACTTGACATTTTTCGATATATATGATATTGTTAACAAGGTATTTTATGCAATTTTACCTAATTTACTGCAAAAGGTTTTTGTTTTTGCACAGAAGGAGTGATCCAATGGCAAAACCCATAATCGGCATCACAATGGGCGACCCGGCAAGCATCGGCCCCGAGATATCGGTAAAGGCGCTTGGCGATCCCGTTGTTTACGAGACTTGCCGGCCTATCATAATCGGCGAGAAGTGTATTATGGAGAAGGCGCTGAAAGTCGCCGGACGTGAAGACCTCTCGATTAACTCAGTTTCAAGCGTATCCCAGGCTCGCTTCATATACGGCATTATCGACGTGCTGGAGATGGGCGTAGTGCAACTTAGTGACATCACACCCGGCAAGATATCCGCCAAAACTGGAGAGGCCGCCTTCCGTTACGTCGAAAAGGTGATAGACCTGGCCATGAAAGGTGATGTCGACGCAACCGTAACCAACGCCCTAAGCAAGGAAGCCATAAACCTGGCCGGGCACGACTACGCCGGCCATACGGAAATATACGCCACGCTTACGAACACCGCCAAGTACTCCATGATGCTGGCGCATGACGACATACGCGTCGTCCATGTCTCCACGCATGTATCTCTGCGGCGCGCCTGCGACTTGGTAACGCGCGAACGCGTCCTGGAAGTTATCCAACTGGCCGACAGAGCTTGCAAATCCCTTGGCATAGCAGCCCCAAAAATTGCCGTGGCCGGGCTTAACCCCCACAGCGGAGAGTCCGGTATCTTCGGAACCGAAGAGATAGAGGAAATAATTCCGGCGATAGAAGACGCTCGCGGACAAGGTATGATTGTCGAAGGCCCCGTGCCTCCCGACACAGTCTTTCCCAAAGCTCGCGGCGGCTGGTACGACATAGTGGTCGCCATGTACCACGATCAAGGCCATATCGCGCTGAAGCTGGAGGGCTTTGTGTACGACAGGGAGAAACAGGCCTGGGCTGCGGTAGCCGGAGTAAACATCACCCTGGGGCTTCCCATAATACGCGCGTCCGTAGACCACGGCACGGCAATGGGCAAGGCTTACAAGGGCACGGCCAGCGCTCTAAGCCTGGTCAACGCCATAGAGTATGCCATACGCTTCGCGGAGAACAGATAAGAACCTGTATTCAGTACCCGAAATGTTGGATTGGCGAGCCTGATTTTACGCCAATCTAGGATGATGTGTGCCTGTGGCACACGTTTAGCATCCTAAGCGCCAGCGTAGGCGGAGGAAGTGACGCCCGGGGGCCCCGCAAAGCCCGATTTTGGCTTTGTGGGGTGGACTGTGGCGTAAAATCGGGGCCCACGAAGCCTGGTTTTGGCTTCGTGGGGTGGAGTTCAGCCGCCAAGACAGCGTTCCGGCGTACTGAATACAGGTTCTAAGGTTTAGGAGGATGTAATGAGTCGCTATCTGATTATAGCGGATGATATTACGGGCAGCAATGATACGGGCGTACAGCTCAAGCGCCGCGGCATTGAGACGGTTGTTACGCTTGACGCCGCGTCCGTAGGCGGCCAGCCTACAAGCTATGTGCTTGACACCGAGAGTCGGTCGCTTGCGGGCGGCGAGGCTTTCGACGCAGTAAGCGCGGCCGTGTCGAAAATAGACATGTCGAAGTTCGATCACGTAGTCAAGAAAGTCGACTCAACTTTGCGCGGCCCGATTGCGCACGAAGTAGCCGCGGCCGACAATGCCTGCGCCCCCGGCCTGATTGTGTTCATGCCGGCGCTGCCGGATCTTGGGCGCACGACCGTGAACGGCGTACATATGCTGCAAGGCAAGCCGATCACCGAAACGGAGATCGCAAAAGACCTCATAGCCCCGGTGCGCGAGGACAACTTAAAGAAGCTGCTGGAAGCGGTGTATGACGAACCCGTGACGCACATCGGGCTGAACGACGTCGAAAGCGGCGGCATCAAGCTGGACAGCGGGCGCGTATACACGTTCGACGCCGTGACAAACGCGCACATGCGGGCGGTAGTGGCAGCGGTAACAGCCACCGGCAAGAAGGTGCTCTGGGTCGGGTCGGCGGGTATCGTGGACAATCTGGTAGAAACTCAGGCTACCTGCCACCCTGCCGCAGCTCTTGTAGCAAGTATCAGCGAAACCACGCGCGATCAGGTTCGCTTTGCGCAGACAAAGGGGGTTGAGGCCGTAGTCGTCCCGACGGAGGACGTAGTCGCCGCCGTCGAAAACGGAGGACAGCCTGACGAAACCCGTATTCAAGCCGTAATCAGTGAGGTTGTCGGAATTATCGACAGTAAGCGCGACATAATAATAGTTTCCGCCGCGACTTATGAGCGCGCGGAGATCGAAAAAATTGCCGCCGCAGGAAGCGCACGCGGGATGTCGCGCCATGACATAAGTCAGATTGTGCAAAAGTACATGGGCCGGATAATGTCCGGCGTATTAGAGCGTTCGCAGGTATCGGGAATATTTGTGACCGGTGGAGACACCGCCATGGGTTTTATGAACGAAGTCGGCGCGTCGGGGCTGCGCATCGTATCCGAAGTCCTCATCGGAATCCCTCTGATGCGCATAGTCGGCGGCAAGTACGACAACATGAAGGTTATCACCAAGGCCGGCGCTTTCGGCCAAAGCGACGCGCTCTTCTTTTGTATGCGCAAGCTCAAGGAAGTAAACTGAGCGCACAGCGCCAGTCTTCAACTACATAGTATTTTAGGGAGGATTATTTATGCAGCTAGGCAAAGTCCCGGTTTGGGATACCATTAACAAGATACCCGGCGGAATAATGCTGGTTCCATTGTTCCTGGGCGTATTATTCAACACGTTCGCCCCCGCGGCTCTGGACATCGGCGCGTTTACGACCGCGCTGTTCAGAAACGGCGCGATGCCCCTGATCGCGGTGCTTCTGTTTTGCAGCGGCGCACAGATCAATATCAGGTCGGCGGGTATGTCTGTGTACAAAGGCGGAGTTCTTACAGCCAGCAAGGTTATTATCGGTACGGGAGCCGGCGTTCTTTTCGCTACGGTATTCGGTTCCGGCACGGCGTTGCTGGGCATTACCCCGCTTGCGCTGATAAGCGCGCTTGGCAACAACAACGGCGGTCTCTATACGGCGCTTGCCGCAAAGTACGGCGACAAGTCCGACGTCGGCGGCATTGCCGTCCTGTCGTCCACGGACGGCCCGTTCTTTGAAATGATGCTCATGGGGGCCGTCGGCGTTGCGGCAATTCCCGGCATGGTTCTGTTCGCCACTATTTTGCCGATCCTTATCGGTATGCTTCTCGGCAACCTTGACGACAAGGTCAGAGACTTCCTCAGACCCGGAATGACAATCGCGATATTCTTCTTCGCGTTCCCATTGGGCGCCGGTCTTAGCCTAAACACTCTGCTTGTGGCCGGACCTCCGGGCGTTCTTCTTGCCCTTCTCGCCCTTTCGACAGGCTTAATCTCCTATGGCATCTACAAGCTCGTCGTGCCTAAGAACAGCAGGCGCACATGCGCGCCCGGCGCAGCCGTAGGAACCACTGCCGGTAACGCCATAGCGACTCCGGCCGCCATAGCTGCCGTAGATCCATACTGGCTTCCGTTTGCCGAACTCGCGACCGCGCAGGTTGCTACGTCCATTCTTGTTACCGCGCTTCTCTGCCCATTCCTGGTTGACTTCCTCTACAAATGGGAAGAGAAGAGGGGGCTCATCAACTATGATGTCCCGCCTGCGGCCGCGATTGGGTCATAATAATTCCTAACATATTCATCCGCTTGACGGCATCCCGGGTCAAGCTCGGGATGCCGTATTGACGTTTTAGACAAACTAGAGAGGTGCTTACATGACTGGAATTTCGCTTATAATTGTATTCCTAATATCGATTGTGGTAATGATCCTGGCTATATCCAAGTACAAACTTCATCCGTTCCTTGCAATAATGGGCGTCGCCGTAGTCCTGGGGCTTCTGGCCGGCATCCCGATTATAACCGTGACCCACGCGGATGGAACCACCACCACGGGAATCGCCGGAATTATAGGCGAAGGCTTTTCGGCTATATTTACAGGCATCGGCCTGGTAATCATCCTGGGGGCGCTTATCGGCGCGATGCTTGAAATTACAGGCGGCGCGTTCAAGATCGCCGACATGATTATCAAGATGCTCAGCAAGCGCAGCCCTACCCTGTCCATTATCATAATGGGCTGGATCGTATCAGTGCCTGTTTTCTGTGACAGCGGCTTCGTTATAATCAACCCGGTAAGAAAATCGGTCGTCAAGCGTACGGCCTGCAGCGGCGTAGCCACTGCCGTCGGTCTTGGCGGCGGCCTGTATACCTCGCACGTTGCTCGTGCCGCTTACGCCCGGCCCTCTGGCGGCCTCCAACGCCCTTGGCCTTGGCGAGAATCTGCTGCTGGTAATTCTGGTTGCTACAATAGTTTCTATTCCTTCGCTGATAGCCGTGTATTTCTGGTCGGTGTACCAGGGCAGCAAGACCAAGTCCAAGGAAGACCTTGAGATCGCTCAGGACGAAACCGTCAAGACCTATGAGGAACTTGTAAAGTCATTCGGAGGACTGCCCAGCGGCTTCCTTTCGCTGGCACCTATCGCCGTTCCCATACTCTGCATGGCCCTGCCGCCTATCGCCAACATGGCTGGATGGACAGGAACTTTCCGTGACATAATGGTATTCGCGGGTACGCCGCTTATAGCCCTGACCATTGGGTTGCTTTTCGCCATACTACTCCTGGCGACCTCCAACAAGATGGAACATTTTAACAAGCTGACAAATGACACCCTCAAGATGCTCGGCCCGATATTGTTCATAACCGGTGCGGGCGGCGTGCTTGGGCGCGTTATAGCCGTGTCGGACATGGTTCCGTTTATAACTGGCAACGCCGACATTCTCATAGGAATGGGCCTGTTCTTCCCGTTCATAGTTTCAGCGCTTATCAAGACCGCGCAAGGCTCGTCCACCGTGGCGATGATTACAACAGCCGGAATTATGGCTCCGATGATGGACATACTCGGCCTTGGCTCCCCGATTATGGGCGCTCTTACGGTTATGGCCATCGGCGCGGGTTCTATGGCCGCGTCGCACGCCAATGACTCATACTTTTGGGTCGTTTCCAACCTGTCCGACATGACTCCGCAACAAGGATACAAAGCATGGACATCCATGTCGGTCATCCAAGCCGTTGCTTGCATGGCGGGCATATTCGTATTTTCGCTCTTCGTGAGCTAAGGAGGGCATAACATGCCGCTAATCAAATTCCCATACGGTACACAGACAATAGAGTATGAAATTCCGGCTTCGCGCTTTAAAGCCGAGCTTGTGTCGGAAATGCATCACTACAAGCCCGAGCATTCCCCGCGCGAACTGGTTGAACGCGCACTGCAAAATCCAATCGGCACGCCAAAGCTTAGCGTCATGTCCGAAGGCAAGAAGAATGTCGTTATAATATGCAGCGACCACACTCGCCCCGTACCCAGCAAGGTCATCATTCCCCCAATGCTTGCCGAAATAAGGAAGGGCAGCCCCGACGCAAACATAACATTGCTGGTATCCACAGGCTGCCACCGCCTTACAACCGACGAAGAACTCCTGACAAAATTCGGCCCGGATATTGTAGCGAACGAGAAAATAGTCGTTCACGACTGCGACAACTCCGAGATGGTAAACATCGGAAAGCTTCCGTCCAGCGGCTCGATGATAGTCAACAAGCTGGTTATGGACGCCGACCTTGTTACAGCCGAAGGCTTTATCGAGCCGCACTTCTTCGCCGGTTTCTCCGGCGGGCGCAAGAGCGTGTTCCCCGGCGTGGCCAGCCGCGTTACCGTGACATACAACCATAATGCCGAATTCATTTCCCATCCCCGCGCGAGAACGGGCATACTCGAGGGCAACCCCGTCCACATCGACGCGCTGTATGCCGCGCGTATCGCCCAGCTGCTGTTTATCTGCAACGTAGTGATAAATTCCGACAAGGAAGCGATATTTGCCGTGGCCGGAGACCTGGACAAAGCCCACGTCGCCGGAACCGAATTCCTTGCGGGCAGATGCCAGGTCAAGACCGTGCCAGCGGACATAGCTATCAGCACCAACGGCGGCTATCCGCTTGACCAGAACATCTATCAGGCCGTCAAGGGAATGACCGCCGCGGAAGCCACCGTCAAGAAGGGCGGCGTAATCATAATGCTGGCGCGCTCCAACGACGGACACGGCGGCGAGATGTTCCACAAAACCTTCAAGGAAGAAAAGGATCTTGATCGGATGCTCAAGAAGTTCCTTGAAACGCCAAAGGAAGAGACTATCGTCGACCAGTGGCAGTCCCAGATATTCGCCCGGGTATTGCAGCACGCGAAGGTCGTCTTCGTATCGGAAGCTCCCGACGAAATAGTCCGCGATCTGCACATGACCCCGGCAAAGTCGCTTGAAGAGGCCGTCAAGATTGCCGAAGACCACCTTGGCAACCCCAATGCCACAATAACTGCAATCCCGGACGGTATAGCGGTAATGGTCGTCGAATAGGGGGTATTCCATTGCAAAGCATACGCAGCGACGCGGAGCTGATGATAAAGAACATCATAGCCGACAACATGCCGCGCCAGGCGGTAGAAGTCGCGCTCAAGGAGCACGAGTTCAGCGGCAGGATATACATGGTGGCCATAGGCAAGGCGGCCTGGACAATGGCGAAAACCGCCTCCGACTTCCTGGGGGATCGGCTTGAGAAGGGAATTGTAGTCACAAAGTACGACCATTCGCAAGGGGCGCTGCCTCGTATCGACATATACGAAGCCGGACACCCTGTTTCCGACGAGAACACTATATCGGCTACGCACGAGTGTGTCAAGCTGGCCAAAGGCCTGACCGATCAGGACGAACTGCTCTTCCTTGTATCCGGCGGCGGGTCGGCACTCTTCGAGAAGCCGCTGGACGGCCTTACTCTGGAGGACTTCAAAGACGTCACGACCCAGTTGCTGGCCTCCGGCGCGGACATTGTCGAGATGAACATGGTGCGGAAGCGCTTCTCCAGCGTAAAGGCCGGGCGCTTCGCGCAGTTGGCGGCTCCGGCGCAGGTGTTCGCCGTAATACTGTCGGACGTACTGGGTGACAGACTCGACTCGATTGCGTCCGGCCCGGCCGTACCCGACAAGTCAAGCGTCGAAGACGCCCAAAAAGTCGTCGAAAAGTACAATCTCGAGCTGACCGAACAGCAGCGTAAGTACATGCTGGTGGAGACTCCAAAGGAGATCGACAATGTGGAAATTGTCATAACGGGTAGCGTCCGAACCCTATGTGAATCCGCCGCCAAGACCGCCAAGGAGCTTGGCTATACTCCATTTGTACTGACCACGCTTATGAACTGCGAGGCCGCGGAGGCCGGGCGGCTGCTGTCCACTATAGCGGCGGACACACAGAACGGACGAAACTCGTTCAGCAAGCCGTGCGCCATAATCACGGGCGGAGAAACGGTCGTCACGCTTAAAGGCAAGGGCAAGGGCGGGCGTAACCAAGAGCTGGCGCTTGCCGCCGCGAAGGGCATCGCGGAACTTGACCAAACCCTGGTGTTCTCGCTGGGCTCCGACGGCACGGACGGCCCGACGGACGCGGCGGGCGGCATTACAGACGGCAAAACCGTAGCCAACCTGAAGAAACAGGGCATCGACATCGACAAGATACTGGCCGACAACGACGCCTATCACGCGCTAAAGGCAATTGACGGCCTCATAATTACAGGGCCGACAGGCACAAATGTCAACGACGTCACGGTGATACTCTGCCGTTAGCAAAATAAAAAGCGGGGCTCAAAAAGCCTCGCTTTTTCAATATTCCCGTACTTCTCCGAAAATCGGCCTTTGCGGCGCTAAGGTGTGTTTTCAAACTCTAAGGAAGGTAGAATATAATTTCGTCGTTAACGCGCTCGGCGCGTCCTGAGTAAGTCTCCAAGAACGAAATCGGGACGTATGTGCGGTTATCAAAGAGCCTCGCATCCGGCTCAGGCCCAAGGCCGGGGAATACACGTACCGATTGAGTTATATCCCGCCAGAAACCTACGCCGTCCAGCCTGACTTCGACATTTATTGCCCATGTTTCTTCCCATATAACCTCATAGCCCAGACCCTCGGCCACTTGACGAAGCGGAACCCATAATTCGCCGTCAACTTCACGCGCATCGGATATATCCAGGATATAGCCCGCCTCCTCGGTTTCAGGCGTACGCCAGTCCGGGTATACGCTGACCTGGCCATGCGTCAGCACCACCATTCGCCTGACCGTATTAATATTTCGCGCATCATAATCCGTGTGCCACCATATAAGAATCTTACTGCCCTCCTCAACGGCGCTCACGCTTGCGACAATTCCCGTTGACATTCTTATAGGTTCAGTCACTCGCGGCGAAATTAACATCCATGCGAAACCCTCACCATTGTCCAGTTCCAAGCGTCCTGTATCGAGCCAACCGCCCCCGCCTGTGACTGGTCGATGATCCGCGATATGGAAGGTAGGCGGTGTATATCCGGCCGGTATATTGACAATGACTGCCAAAGCATCTGCGATTGGCGGTTCGCTGTGCGTCGTCGCGGAACTGAGGTACACCGACACCGCGTCGTTTACGCGCTCGGCCAAGCTGGTGTTCATTCCGCTAACGGCATCCACGACAAATGTGTTATCATTGACGTTAAGTATCACTACTTGTCCACCCGCTGCCGAGCGCACCGTCATCTGACTACCGTCATCGTCTAGGTCAACAATACTGGCCTGCATCCGAACAAACGCCGGCTCAGCCGGCAACGGCGCGGCCTTTACAACAAGCGGCGCCGCAATTGCTAGGACAAGCGCAGCGGCCAGGGCTGATCTCACTAATTTTATCATGGTTTGTTTACACCTAATGTTCTTCGCCATGATCGTGGTCATGGTCGTGATCCGTGGGAGGTTTAAGGCCTTCTACAGCCACTCCGCTTTTGATGGAATAGTCGTAAAGCGCCGCGTGAAGCGCCTCCTGCGCCAAGACCGAGCAGTGCATCTTTGCGGGGGGTAAGCCGTCCAGAGCTTCCGCCACGCTTGAGTTAGTAATCTTGACTACGTCCTCAATCCTCTTTCCCATTACCATCTCGGTCGCCATGCTGGACGTCGCGATTGCCGCGCCGCATCCAAGCGTACGGAACTTGGCGTCCTTGATTACGCCTTCGTCTATTTCAAGCGAAATCCTCATTATATCACCGCACTTGGCGTTTCCGACCTGTCCCACGCCCGATGCTCCATCTATCTCGCCCATGTTGCGCGGGTTCATAAAGTGATCCAATACCTTCTCGCTATAGTCCATATTTGAGGCTCCTCTCTTCATAAGTTGTGATTTTTCTTGAACTTTAACCCCTGGGGTACGTCGGGGACATTTCGCGCAGGCGCTTCACCATGGGAACAAGCTCCGCAATAACGGCGTCGACCTCTGCTTCGGTATTGTAACGCCCAAGTGAGAGCCTGAGCGAGCCGTGCGCCTTCTCGTGCGACAGGCCCATGGCCAGCAGCACATGCGAGGGGTTAAGCGAACCGGATGTACAGGCCGAACCCGACGAAGCAAGGATACCCTTGTGGTCGAGCAGCAGCAGCAGAGACTCTCCTTCAATATACTCGAAGGATATGTTAACTATGCCGGGTACGCGGCTGTCGCCGCATCCGTTAAGGCGCGTATGTTCGATCTGCGATAGTATGCCGTCGGTCAGTCTGTCCCTCAGGCGTGCGACATACGAAGTTTCCTCGGCAAGCTCGAGCTGCGCCAGTTCGGCGGCCTTACCAATCGCGGAGATACCCGGCGCGTTATGAGTGCTTGCGCGTAACCCGCGCTCGTGGCCTCCGCCGTGGAGCAAGCTGCATATTTTTACTCCCTTACGGATATATAGCGCACCAACGCCCTTAGGCGCGTAGAATTTGTGCCCTGAGAGCGAAAGCAGGTCGATGTTTTGCGCTTCAACGTCAATGGGGACGTGCCCCACCGCCTGAATTGCGTCGGTATGGAAGAGCGCGCCATGATCCCTGGCAATCTTGCCGAGCTCGGCTATCGGCTGTATCGTACCGACCTCGTTGTTAGCGAACATTATAGTCACCAGAACTGTGCCAGGACGGATGGCGTTCGCTAAATCCTGCGGACTGACCAGGCCTTCGCTCGAGACGGGCAAATATGTGACGTCGAAGCCGATATTCTCAAGATGCTTACATGTGTTCAGTACCGCAGGGTGCTCTATGCTGCTTGTAATGACATGCTTTCCTCTATCGGAATGCGTGTTGGCGATGCACTGTATCGCCCAGTTGTTGGCCTCCGTACCGCTTGAGGTAAAAAAAACCTCACGCGGCTGAGCGCCTATCAGAGCTGCCACCTTTTCGCGCGCGCCGTCAATTCGTGCCATACTCTTTCGCGCAAGCGAGTACACCGACGACGGATTCGCGTATTCTTCGCAAAACTGAGGCAGCATTTCGTCAATAACTTCCTGCCTCACGCGAGTGGAACCGGCATTGTCCATATATATTATCTTTGACACAGTTGACCCTCCTTGTTAATATTTGATAGATATTCGTCGGCTAGGTCTCCTAGCTTGGTATTGTCCAATATGTCGTTAAGCGAGTTATACATTTTTCGCCACACTGGGCGCGTAACACACGCGTCTCAGCCTGGGCGCTCGGGGTCGGATGCCAGACAGTCCACCGGCGACAACGGCCCCTCCAGCGTACGCAGTATATCTCCCATTGTTATGGAGTCGGACGGCTTGGCAAGCACATAGCCGCCTTGAGCGCCACGGATACTCTTTACAAGCCCGGCTTTGCGAAGGGCCGGCAGAAGCTGCTCGAGATAATTTTCTGAAAGATTGTTGCGCTCGGCTACACTTCTAAGAGACACGCTGCCTTGCGCCTGATGCGCCGCGATATCAATCATCGCAAGCAGTCCGTACCTGCCCTTTGTCGAGACCTTCATGATGTCACCTCACCTAACCTTAGTTATTTGCTCGGAATTAGCATAACATGTCTGGATGTTAATGTCAAGTATTTTTGTAGGAATTATGTTTCGTCTTTTCCACACAATAAGAAACTGTATTTAATAACCGAAACACCGGCCTTTGTTTTTTATGTATGCAACCACAAAAAACGTTGGAAACATGGGCTTAACATCCAACTTTTTCGTATATTCCAATGTTCCGGTATCGGAATTATCAAACGCAATATGTTTTCTTTACACTCCCATGTCGGCGATTGCCTGTTTCCTCATTATCACTATTTTTTTCGCGCAGTTTAATGTATCGGCATCGGGGTTCTTCATCATAAGCCAACTATGACACACTTCGTCAAATTGTTTTCCTAGAACCATTACGGAATTACCCGGCTTGCAGTTGTAGCATTTTGTACAATGTTTAACGCTATTCCAAACCATATCTTTTAGCGTCTCATCGGAAATATATTGCTCATATTCATCAGTATCGCCCACAAGATTAGTGCGTCCATAATTTACATAATTAATATGCCAAGAGCCGCTTTCTAACCTGTGATAAGAAGCAGTACCGGACACCCTTATGTAGCACATATGTTGATTTTTATAACTGACAGCCCAAGCGTTCGCAGAAGCCCACCTGGGCGACATTTTATTTGCCCACAAAACGCAGCGAAATCCAAAGGCTTACGGAGCGATGATAGCAACAGAGGGCAAATAGCGCAGAGCGGTAAATTGCTTACTCAAATAAAATAAAACAAGGTTATGATAAATAAAAAATATTGTCTTGACTTTGTGGTGGTGTTAAGTTAAAATATATATTGCCCCCACAAAGTGAGGTGAGAAATTTGGGCAATAAAAAAATGGGGCGTCCTACTGATAATCCTAAGAATGTTTCGATAAAATTCAAAGCTGATGATGAAACTGTCCGAAAGCTAAAAGAGTGTAGTAATAAAATGGAAGTATCTCAAGCGGAGATTTTACGTCAAGGCGTTCATAGGGTACATGACGACCTCAACAAAAAATAAAAGGAAGCGGCGGCAATCCTGCAAAGAAAATGCGCCCCTTCCCACAGCAGAATACCCAAGAGGGCATACTACATGAAATATTGTATCATGTTTGACCATGCTTTTTCAAGGTGTTTTGCAAAAATAGCCTTGAAAGGAATGATTTTTTGAAAAGCATTTTAGAAGCCTTTGCCTATGGCAACATAGACCCCAATGTGGGCACTATCAAAAAGGGGTCACGCTACGAGCGTGTTATAAAAACCTTATCAGACAGCGAAGAAAAGTTGTTACTTATGCTTGATGGTGAAGCAAAGGAAGTGTTGATAAAATTTTCATCAGCCCAAGCAGAAGCTAACGCTATATCCAATCTAGATAAATTCATTTACGGCTATCGTCTTGGTGTACTAATGACAATGGAGGTGTTTACAGGCAGAGAGGACGCTATATTTGGCGGGGAGGATTTTGCGTGAAAAAAATTCTCCCCGATTTATATGACGGCCACTTTTGTGCATATGAACGCCGACCAGTCCGCACAGCAGAGAACATAGCAACTCACCGTAAAATAGAAGATGAAAAACGCTACTTTATGCAGAAGATGTCACTTGATGATTGCAAGCGGTTTGAGGAATTAGAGTGCTTGTATATTCAAACAAATGATTTTGAGCAAAAAGACGCTTTTTCATATGGCTTTAGGATGGGTACAATGCTTATGTGTGCCGTTTTTATTGACGAGAGTACAACAAGCTAATAAAGCGTAAACTAATAGCATGATCCGTCCGCTCCGCCTATCCAGTCAGTCAAGGGACGAGTAGTATTTTTTCTGCAAAGAGCGCAGAAAAAATCTCCACTCTTGAACCCTTGACAGACTGGATTTTTGCCGTGCCATTACGCCGCCGAAAACGGGGAACAGGATAAAATTCGATCCTGTTCCCCGTTTTCAACTGCTCCATTATACGGCAAAATCGGTTACACTACTTGCGTGGCTGTTGTAGTTTATGTGGTGGCTCTGCCCCCACACCCCCGACCTCATCCAAAGAACAGGATTTTTGTTTGAAATTTTGATATTGGATATGGTATAATTATCGGTGAGGTATTTTGTTTTGTGCAGCGTGACGAATTTATAATTTCAGAAATAATCTAACATCGTGCAAAGGGGGGTATATGTGAAAAAAAGATGTTTTATAATCATTTCCGTATTATCATTATTGATGTTACTTTTTATGCCAATGTTTATTGATTTTCTATTTTGGCTAGGAGATGTTTTGCCTTGCGCAATTCCAACCTCTTTCGACCGAGAATCCATACTTGCATATATTGGTGGAGCATTACTACCGCTTTTAGCATCTGTTGTTTTGGGATTTATTGTTTATAATCAAACTGAACGCCTTGATGCAATAGATGCTAAAATATCCAAAGACAGTTTTGCATACGAGACTTTCACCTATTTAACAGTAGATGAAATAAAACTTTCTAAAGACCCATATCCAGTTGTTACACCGTCAGATTCTCCAAACAAAATATTAACATTTGACCTTTCGGAAAGTATTTTACCATCTGAATTAAAAGAGTTAAAAAATGGATTTGAAGTAGTTGCAGACTGGGGAAATGCAGAAATTAAAATGGATTTAAGCGCAGGGAGTACAAACAGTTATTTAATCATGTATTCACCTTGCCCTCCTTTTAATGGCAGATATCTTTTTTGCACACCAATGACTATAAAATTTTTTGCTAAACCATCAAAAAACTTTTACGTAAGAAAAATGGAATTAACAAAGTTCGGATTTGCATTAATGATAACAGGACGAACCCTATACGGATTTTATGCAGATATTAAAGCACCTATAACTGTTATGGTTTCACAAGATACTTATGAAGATAGTGATGTTTGTAGATACACCTTTGAAGTAACTGCTTATTTGTTGCATGACATTTTAGATTTAAAAGCAAATGATGTTACCGATAACATTACATTTGAAATAGAGGCAAGTTACGAGAATATTTTGGGTGTGGAAACTCATTGCCAACAAGTTATTGGATTTGAGGGCGTTTCTTTCGTCAACAAGCGTAGAGTTAATCCCCCTTTTGTAAAAGACATAAAGATTGTAGCGAGTAAAAAATAACATAATTATAGAGATTATGAGTAATCCTTAGCTTCTTCCAAAGAACAGAAATATTCAATATTGAAAATAGCATAAAAATATGCTATGATAATTACACGGAGGAATATCAATATGACAAGATTAAAATACACCTTAAAAACAGATACATTATTCAAAATGCTATTTACAAAATATCAAGACTTGCTAAAAAGGCTCGTTGCTGAACTTCTTAGCATAAAATATGATAACATAGAGCAATTTAACATTATCAATCCTGAAATATCACCAGAAGAATTTGGTAAAAAATTCTGTAGGCTTGACATTAACATGATGGTAAATGGACAAAAAGTTGACTTAGAGATACAAGTGTCAGACGAGGGTAATTACCCAGACCGTAGCCTGTTTTACTGGGCTAGAGAATTTTCAACAGGAATAAATGAGGGTGAAGATTATGCACTTTTGCCCCGAACTATTGTCATTAGTATTCTAGGATTTAACCAATTCCCCGACCCTAAAAAATTCCATTCAGAATTTCAATGTTTAGAAGTTACAACCCACGAACCGCTAACAGACAAACAGGTTTTACATTTTTACGAACTAAAAAAACTACCGCCACTTGAATCTACAGACAGCGGCAGAGATTTATGGCTGAAACTATTTAACGCAGAAACAGAGGAAGAATTAGCAGAGATTGAAAAAATGGAGGTGCCGATTATGAGCGAAGCATTACTAGCATACCGCCATGTGGCGGCTTCTGATGAGTTTATACGGATTGAGAAAATGAGGTCTAAGGCTAGGCATGATGAGGCGCAGGCGATACGCAATGCGGAAAAACGCGGGGAAGAACGTGCAAATGCTAAATTACAAGGCGTAATTGATGAACAGGCGGCACGGATAGCAGAGCTTGAAACACAGTTAGGTAAAAAGTAAGTAATCAACATCAAAGATAATCTGTAAAGCCCACACAAATAGGGATTTCCAACCCCTGCTTATGTGGGTTTTTTCCTATCTTAAAAAAGTTCCTCTTGACAAAAATCCCAATGCGTTTTTTAAGGCGCCACCATCAAGAACATCGGCAATAACTTCCTCGACTGTTGGCTTTACTGTTTTTTCAGACATTTATTTTGCCTCCATTAGTATAATCCTGATTATGTACTATTACAATAAGGCACATAATTATAGTTTGGAGTTATGCATTAAGTGTTGTAAAGTTTGCTTAATTAGCCTTCCTGCCTAATCTTAGCACATTATTCCAGGAGCTTCGGATATGCTCAGCGACTGATTTTGGCAGAAATACACACATTGTAGCACACCTTACTTGAAAGTTCCACAATACAGTGAAACAACTTTAATTCAGACCAATATTAGCTCGGCGCTAAAGCGCCTCCTTTGTGGAACGTCGGTGGCAGTAGGCCGACGCTTCCAGAAAATATTGGTTCACTTTTAAAGTTGTTTCACTATAAAATTCTAGCGCACCATCTTCTTCGATTTAACAAGCTACGGTATTTTTCGTTCCCTCTGCATGATGCCGTAAAGACTCTTCCTGGTGCGTTAGTGAAAAAAATATATTATAATTAAAATATGAAGTCTATATCTTTGACATATGAACCAATTGAAAAAGAGCATTGTGGAACAAGCGAAATAAATTCCGCCTTAATATAATAATTCTATAACAAACCAAGGAGGCGAAACCATATGAGTACCAATGTTGTTTTAACTAGTGAACGATTGATATATCGCCCTTATAAAATGGAGGACATTGATGCTTTGGTAAAACTATGCAACGAAAAAACATACCGCCGCTGGTTTTACTTTCTTCCTAAGCTAAACCCAAAAAGGGCAAAGGATCAAATTGAAAATAATATTAAAATGTGGTCACGGAAAATTGACATTACTAAAGATCAATTCTTTTTTGCAATAGAAAAAAAAGATGCGGGGGAGTTAATCGGATCGGTTCACGTATCAAAATACCACGGTAAGAAAGAATTGAAAGATTTTGAGGTTGGATTTGACATAGGAGAGGCATATCAAAATAAAGGATACGCTACCGAAGCAGTACACGAGGTTTTAAAATGGGCTTTCGTAATGCTATCCGAAATTAGCGCAACGCCTAAAGTTGTTGGCAAAGCAGAGCACAAAAATTTTGCTTCTCGTAAAGTTTTAGAGAAGGCAGGATTCACATTTGTGAAAAAAACATTATTTTGCCATGTTCATGCGATTTGTTTGTCTTAAATACGGAGGTTACTATTATGCACGCATGGGAATCAATACAAAAAGTTTTAGACTATATCGAGGATAATTTGGCACAAAGCCACTCTTCGGAAGAACTGTCAAGGATTGCTGCCCTTTCACCATTTTATTTTCAGCGGTTATTTACCAGACTTGTTAAACGCCCAGTTAATGAGTATATTAAAATGCGCAGGCTGGCAAAAGTGTGTGAAATACTTGAAGATAAAAGCAGGCGCATACTGGACATTGCCGCTGAACATGGCTTTAACAGCCATGAGCATTTTACTAAAACATTCAAAAGTGCGTTTGGGATAACTCCAGAGGAGTACCGCAATAATCCTGTTCGGCTGAATCAAATTGCAAAGCCTGATTTATTACTTGCTTACACAATGATTGATGAAAATGTGCCGTTGATTACGGACAGTATCATTTTGGAAATATCACGCAAAACAATAGATGTTCCCGAA
This sequence comes from Defluviitaleaceae bacterium, assembly GCA_009780015.1. Lineage (GTDB taxonomy): Bacteria > Bacillota > Clostridia > Lachnospirales > WRAA01 > WRAA01. The sequence goes on from WRAW01000023.1 coordinate 29,498, forward strand.
CTCTATATTGGTTTTTCCGCGCCGGTTTCGATATCAGATCAAATCCCGCTTGGAGAAACGACAGGCATAGACGTGCCCGGTTTGCCGTTTCTACATTTGGCGATTGCCAAGGCGGTACTTTTATATATTTTGTAGGAGCTTCCGCTCTTCAAGGCACAACCGCACACTCCGGCTATGTGACTTGGGAACTTCCCGCCGCCGACTATATTATTTGTTCTTTTGAAGCTGAAAACATTACAGAATTGACAACAACGGCGTTGGGCAAGAGTATGAACTATTTGTTTGGTACCTGGCTTCCTAAACACGGCTTATCAACACAACCATTTTCAGCGGAAAAATATGTGACTGTAAGCCCCGAAATGTGTAAAATGGAATTATGGGTAATACCTGTTCCGGTTAATGAAAAAAACTGATGCTTATATGCAATGGGGCGAATTATTCTATGCAATGAGATGAGTCGTCAGAAAACAAAAGAATTTTCATGCCCCTCTTGTGGGATTATTTGGCTGAATTCTGCCCCTATTTACGCCGTATCCTAACAGGACAGACGATAGGACGCAGAAATCATTTTATTGTATGCTCTTTCAAGGATTTTGCAAAATGATCTTGAAAGGAAGATAAGGAATGGTGTATTCAACTCTGATGAACCTCTATAATGGCAACCTTGATTTTCACAAGCGTAATATTAAAGAACTACCTTTATAAAAATACCTCTACACCTTCCCTTATGTACTTGACTAGAAATTATCTGCTAAGCTTGAATTTGATATATATTATTACATACATAATGAGAAAAAACAATAAAAGACCAAGGGTGACCGCCCTTGGTTTTCCGCTTACTTGTTGTTTTCGTGGTTAGTCCATCTGGCCGGCTTTTTGTAGCCGCCTTAGGTTTAGCACTATAGTAATATGCCTCTCAATCAGTAACATGCGTCGGGGTAAACAGCGGGAAATCTCACGATTTCCCGCACCCCTCCTTTGTTACCGTTTCGAGGTCATATTACTATATCAGACGTGTATTGCAACTAACGTCCGAGCTGCTTTGTTAAGCTTTGGTGCATATTTTCACTGTTTAGCCATATTTTCACCTCCTCTCGCGTCTTTTCAAGAGTGGTGCAGATATGGTATACCAGTGCAATGCAATTTTATTACATCAAATCAACTCAACCACCACTGCCTAAAGGCGGTGGGTTGACCTGCGGCTAAAGCCGCCTAAAGATTGCCTTTGTAGTTAGTCGGTTACATTGAAATTGTCGGCATTTTTAAGCTCTTCA
>WRAW01000024.1 GCA_009780015.1 Defluviitaleaceae bacterium
CTGGATTCCTTGGACGGACGGAACTTCTACAATCGATTCGCCTAGCCTGTTGATAAATGCGCCATTAACATGAGTCAAGCCGTCGATGCTAAATTCCCCAACATTGCGATTGGGCTTGCACCGGCACAATAACGCTGTTAGCCGCCGCCAGTGCGTTAATTGTAAGCATACCCAAACTTGGCATACAGTCTATAAGCACGATGTCGTATGCGCTCTTCACCGTTTCCAGATATGACCGCAGCACAAACTCTCTGCTCATTGCACCTACAAGCGCAACTTCCATTCCTGATAGTTCCATATTAGATGGAACTAAATCAACACCCTCGGCATTGTGCAGGATGCCTTCGGACGGTTCTATGGGTTCATCTTGGATTATCCTCTCCATTAAGGTCGCCAGTGTTACAGGTAGGCTGTCGTTATCGGCCCAGCCTAACGAAGTGGTTAAGTCTCCTTGTGGATCTCCGTCAACAACTAAAACCTTTTTACCCCGTAAAGCCAGTCCCACACCAAGATTTACGGTGCTTGATGTTTTGGTTACGCCGCCTTTTTGGTTGCAAATTGCTATGACTTTCATTTTTTGTATGCTCCTTCCAAAATTATGATTAATAGCACTTTTGAATGGTGGTATTTCTAAACATTAGAACGAATGCCCCTGCCGGAGATTCCGGCAAGGGCATTTTGTATGGTGTATATCAAGTTTAGAATATATGATTAAATTTAGTGAATATGCGGAATACGCTGAATCGAACGAAACGACGATTTGCTCCTTGTAAGAAATTCTGTTTTGTGGTATAGTTTTAGGCAGAGAGAGGTGAGCGTTGATGAATGTGGATATACCAAAAGAAATAAAAATATATCATATTGTCCACATCAGCAGGCTACCTTCCATCATCGCTGACGGTTATCTTTTTTCTGACTCGGAAATTGCAGCGAAGCCAGCTACAGGTGAAACTATAGGTATGGGCGCGATCAAAAAACGGCGATTAGAAGAACTCACAATTTCGTCGCATCCGGGCTTGTATGTAGGTGAGTGTGTGCCATTCTATTTTTGTCATCGGTCTATCATGTTATATATACTGCATAGAGCTAACCATGCTGACATAGACTATCGGGGCGGACAGGAACCAATCGTTCACTTGGTATCCGACCTGCACAAAGCAGTTGAGTGGGCTGACAAGAACCAATTGCGCTGGGCTTTTACAGATTCTAATGCTGGCTCACGTTACTTCAATGACTATTCAAGTCTACAGGATTTAGATAAAATTGACTGGACGGCTGTACACGCAAGTCAATGGAGCGAGTCCCACATTAGGGAAAAGAAACAGGCGGAGTTTTTAATAGAGCGTCATTTTCCGTGGGAACTTGTTGAGGAAATAGGAACATTTTCATCATCGCAGCAGCATCAGGTTTATGAAATAATTCAAGGCATCCAGCACCAGCCTCAAGTGAAAACAAAAAAAGAATGGTATTACTAGACAAAGAAAGCGAGGAGATAGCATGATTAAGTATACACAGGGCGACCTACTAGCAAGCAATGCCGAAGCCATTGTAAATACAGTCAACTGTGTTGGCGTTATGGGTCGCGGCATCGCCTTGCAGTTCAAGAAACAATTTCCTGATAATTATAAATTTTATGAATCTGCGTGTAAAAATAACGAAGTTATCCCAGGGAAAATGCTCGTATATGAAATGAATGCCTTAGTCAATCCGCGTTTCATTATAAATTTTCCAACGAAACGGCACTGGCGCGGAGCTAGTAGGATGGAAGATATTGAAAGCGGTCTAAGCGACTTGATTGAGGTTGTGCAATCTCGTAAAATTTCGTCAATTGCTATTCCACCGTTAGGATGTGGTCTGGGTGGTCTTGACTGGAAAGTTGTTAAACCCCTTATAGAGTCTACCCTCGCACAACTTCAAAATGTTGATGTTATGATATTTGAACCTGTTGGTGCGCCACCTGCTGAAAAAATGGCTCGCAGTCATAAGGTGCCAGCAATGACGGACGGAAGAGCAGCTCTTGTATGCCTTGCTAAAAGATATTTGGATGGGTTGCTTGACCCCTTTATTACCTTGATTGAGGTTCACAAGCTGATGTATTTTTTACAAGAGTCCGGAGAACCATTGCGACTTAAATACGCCAAGGGGCACTTTGGCCCATACGCCAGTAACCTGTCACATGTTTTGAATGCCATTGAGGGTTACTTTTTATCGGGCTATGCAGATGGGGGCAGTAAGCCAGACAAGCAAATCAAAATTGTACCTGGTGCAGATTCAGATGCTAATATGTATCTGGAGCAAAGGTCAACCACTAACCAGCGTATAAGCAAAGTTTCTGAACTTGTTGATGGGTTCGAGACACCTTTTGGAATGGAACTGCTTGCGACGGTTCACTGGGTAGCAAAAAATGAAGCAACGACCTTACAAGGTATTATTGATTGTGTCTATGGTTGGGGCGAACAAAAAAGAAAATTTAGCCCGCGTCAGATAGAGGTAGCTCATGAACGTCTGACACATCACGGATGGTTGTCTGCAACAAATTAACTAGACAAGGTATCACTACTGCTTTGCAAATAACATAAAAAATTTAATGGATGACTTTCAGGCGTGGCTTATATGAAAATTTGCAATTGCTACAAATTGCTACAGTGCCACAAATGCTACAACTCAGAAAGTCCAGTAAATACGGGCTTCCAAGGGGTATTATGACGGATAGAACACTCCCTTGGTAAGGATGCGTCCTATATGTAACCTCATCGCCGAGCAGTTTTGGGATGAGGATATTCATTGCCTTTTCGCTTGATTGATCTTCTAAAAGAAATTCAAAATGCACCGGACATACCTCCTTTCCCCTCGAGGTAGTCGCTGTACCATAATCCACCTAATGGAAGGCCTTGGCCAACCAAGTTCTGAACAAGCGGATCATCGCTTGCACGGCGAATTTTTGAAAAACCATCACTACCTTTTTCCAAAATCCATATTTCAGTTGGGTCAAACGCATCTACAAAGTAAGGTTGATGTGTTGTAATAAAAATTTGGGATTTGTTTTTTCCTTCCGTTACGTGAGCTCGAAACTGTTGTGCAAGCGTTTCCAGCAGTTTGTGGTACAACCCGTTTTCGGGTTCTTCTATACAAAGAAAAGGAGGGGGGGTAGGGTCGGACAATAAAAGCAAATATGCAAAAACTTTGAGAGTTCCGTCCGACATTTGCTGCGCCGAGAATGCGTCAACAAATCCCTTGTCGTTAAATTTTAACAGCAACCTTCTATCAGGCATGGATTCCGTGGATATTTTTTCTACGCCGGGTATTTTTCCGGCAATGTCTTCAAGTATTTTTTTGAATTGTTTCGGGTGGTCTCGCTCCATATACTGTACGACATTTCCGATATTGTCACCATGTCTATTTAATCGTTTTTGCGGTCCGGCAATTGAGATGTTGCGAGCAGCATCTGGTGTAAAATATGACAAATACCACCCTTCAATGAATTGCCGAAAGGCAGAAATTCTTGGGTGCTGTTTAAGCGCGCCAATGGTAGCAATGCCAAGCCGTCTATTATCGGTCAGTTCGATTGGTTCTTTGTCGTCGGATTCTTCTTGCATCAACTTATCAATATCTAATAAAGTAAACTGCTTTTCTTCTTTTATCCCTTCGCTATCACCCTTCCATGCTAGTCCACGACCATTTTCCAGGATTAAAAACGAAAAAGGCTGACCTTTATCTTGACCCGCTCTTCGTTGGCGCAATCGTTCGCTTTTTACATATGGGCGCTCTCGATCATCTAGTGCAAACGCGACTTCGTATGTCATTGGGCGCGCATTGTGCTCTTCTTTGTAATAGATTTCAAAGGCTATAGGGTCATCAATGCCTTGTGAAATAATTTGCCTGAATCCGCCGCGTCCATTAGCGTCACAAGCCTCCTCAACGCCTAATTTAAGGCAGTCCGCCAAAAATCCAAATGCATCAAAAATTGTACTTTTTCCTGAGCCATTTTTTCCTATTACGGCTGTCATAGGTGTTAATGCAGGAGTTTTCCGTTCATTCCAAAAGCGGCCCATAGCGACATCGCGTAAGCTTTTGAAGTTTCGGATCCTGAATCCTTCAATTTTTGCCATGTTTATTCCTCCTATATTCCATTTTTCCCTAACGTCAACAACATATACCGCTCCATCAAATCCGCGACACGTTCCGCTTCGGTTGCGAAGCCCTTGCCGCCGTAGGCGTTCTTGACGGCATTGTCAAGCGCCTTGTGCGCCTTGGCAAGCTCGGCGGGCATGAGGGTAGGGTCGTATAGCGTGGCGAGACTTTCGTCAGGGTATTGCGCGCGGGCGTCTAATACTTTCTGCGCGGCGGCTTCTACTGCCTGCCGCTGTTTGTCGTTTGGCTCCGGCCACGGGAAATTGTTGTAGACTATAGTATTTGAGTAGCTATAACGGCTTTCCAAGCGACCGCATACCGCTCTCATCCATGCCATATGAATACTGGATGTTAAAACTCCAAACTCATAAAGACCTATTTCACAAATTGCGAACAGCTTATTTCCAGGTATGTTATCAACTGACAGAAAATCTATGGGTATATATTTTCTGTGTTCTGAAGAAACCACAGGTACCGCTACGTAGTAATCACCTTTCATTTCGCGTATTTCATCGAATAACATTGGCGTATCGGATTTTGCTTGAGTCGCTGGTTTCTTACTATTTAACCTCATTTGACGAACTCTCTCTACACGCGCTCTTACATGGGGCATACTCTTTAGCTCACTTGGAGGACAGTTTACCAACCAAAGGCAATAACGCTTGATATTGTTTATTAAATCATCCCCCATATAATAACGGCGAATATACTTTTCTGCATTGGGCTCAGCTAAGATGAGCGCATGGCGCTCCTCTTCGTCTAAAATTAAGTGTCCACCATCAGATGGCTTGCCTCCGCCTACCATCACTGGTACATTACATAGGGGCTTTGTTCGTCTCTCCACAAAAATATTCAGTGCATCTACAAGATAAGGATTAACATTGTTCGCGACAATCTCCAAATCCTCATCGAAAATACGCCGTTTTGTTAATATTGAATCGTTACTGAACCCTATAATAACGCAATGAACTGCAGCCTTTCCACGCGCCGCGCTCGTCCAGCGAAATGTGCGATATGCAAAGTCTATCTTGATCCTGTAACCCTCAATGAGTGTTTTCCACACAAGCGCTGTCTGTTCGCCCTGCGTAATCGAGTTGGTGGATACCAATGCGGTGCGGATATTCGGGTTATTCCACATTAGCTGCGCCGATTTGTAATACCAAGCCGACACATAGTCCAAGTTTCCCGATCCTTTGACAGGTTTGCCGTTCGGTTCGGTGATAACGGCTTCCACATCGGCTTTCTGTTCTTTGGACATAAGACTTTTGCCCAAGAATGGCGGGTTGCCGAGTATGTAACTCAATTCATAGACGGGGCACACCGCGCTCCAGTCTATCGTCAGCGCGTTCGCGTTGCAAATGACGGCGGCTTTCGTAAGAGGCAGGTGGGCGTAGTATCCGCCAAACGCCTTTGAAAGTTCCATGTTGCACTGGTGATCCATCAGCCACATGCCCACGCGGGCGATCTCACAAGCAAGCTCGTCGATTTCGATGCCGTGAAACTGGTCTACATTGATTCTTGAATGAGCCTTTACATCCAGCCTCATTTGAATTGTCGTGCCTTGAGAGGATTCGATGGTGTGGACTGCCTCTAAAACCTTGATTTCAAGCCGCCTGAGCTCACGATATGCGATAATCAGAAAGTTCCCTGTCCCACAAGCCGGGTCGAGGAATTTCAGGCTTGCAAGCTTATCGTGGAAGGCTTGCAGCTTCTTCTTGTTGACCTTCGCCAGCTCGAATTCGCTGTTCAAGTCGTCCATGAACAGCGGATTGATGGCTTTCAAGATGTTGGATTCTTCTGTGTAGTGCGCGCCCATCTCGCGGCGCTGTTCGTCACTCATTGCCGCCTGGAACATACTGCCGAAGATAGATGGCGTGATGAAACCCCAATCGAAGCCGCAGCTTTCGAGCAGCACTTTGCGCATCTGACTGTCAAACGCCGCGATGGGCAGAGGGTCGGCAAACAGGTCGCCGTTTACATATGGAAACGCGGACAACTTGTCCTCGATTTTCAAGCGGGCTTCGGGCGGCGTGTTCAGGCGGCCGAACAAATCAGCCAAAACCTGAGCGAGATCGGAGCCATCCGGCTTTGTTCCGGCGATCAAGTCGTGGAAGATGCTTTTGTCGAATATGCTCGTATCATCGGCAAACAAACAGAACAACAGCCGGACAAGGTATTTCTCCAGCTTTTGCCCCGTGTAATTTATAGACTTCAAGCTGTCGTGAAGCTTCGCCATTTTTTCAGCGGCGGCAATTGATACTTTTTCGCTCTCAGTCGGCTTGTTCCATGTAAAGCCGATCATAAAGCCGAACAACTCAAGCTTTGACGGCAATTCGGCCAGCGCAAACTCTATGTCGCTGCCTTCTACAAGGTCGTATAAGTGGAATCGCTCAAAGTTGCACACAAGAATATAGCGGGGCAACTCATCATCCGTTAGCCCCGGAAAATACTCGGTGGCCTGCTTATGCGCCTTTTGTAAGTCCTTCCCCGCGCTCTTTTGCTCGATAAGCAAGACGCCTTTCCAGAGCATGTCGATAAAGCCCTCGTTACCGCTAATCTTTTTGACCTTCTTCTCAAAAACGGCGACACGCTTTTGGCTTATGCCGAATACCTCGAAAAACTCGATCCAGAACGTCTGGCTCTGGCCCTTCTCGTATCCCTGATTGCGCCACTCATATGCGAACGTCGCCGCTCTGCTGCGTATTTCGCTCCATCCTAATGCCATACTATCACCCATCTATAGCATAGCACACCTATCAGGATTTGACAAGATTTGCAGTCGCACAAAGCAAAATCCGAACCATGTCGATGTGAAAATCATCGAAGGGGTTTGGATTTTGCTTTGTCGGGGTATAATGTAAACAACGGTTTTTGAATTTTTCTAAATATTGTATTGACAACCATTACGGCGTATGGTAACATTAACAAAGCCACGATTGGTGTCTTTTTTTGTGTTATCAATTATACAATAGAGGTGAATGCCGTGAGAACACAGATTACGCTGTCATGCACTGACTGCAAACAGCGCAACTATCAAACGACCAAGGAAAAGAAGAATCACCCGGAGCGCATGGAGACAAAGAAGTACTGCCGCTTCTGCAACAAGCACACTGCGCACCGCGAGACGAAGTAAGTCAGATTCAAAGGATGTGGATTAATTGAACCAAGCTGACGAACATGCAAAGAACGCGGGTTCCTCCCCCGATGAAGGCGATTTGCAGGACACGGATATGGAAGATGCCGGGGAATCGGAAGATCAAGAATCCGACGCTCCAAAGTCCGCCGCCTTAGCCGCCTCGTCAAAGCCGGATGAGAAGTCCGGTGAGAAAAAGGACAAGAAGGCTAAGCCCGAGAAGAAGAAGGACAGCCTGTTTGCCGAGGTAAAGGGCGAGTTTAAGAAGATCGTCTGGCCGCCGCGCCGCGAGCTTGTCAAGCAAACCACCACAGTTATTATTGTCGCGCTGATGTTCGGAGTGATAATATTTATGATGGATACGGTGTTTGGCTTTGGCATCAACAACTTTATCAGCCTAATTATTGGTTAGGGCGTGTTTAGCATCTAGCTAAGGCCAGATTTGCGAGGCAATTTTTCGCAGATTGAAGCGGTGACGACGACGCGTACACAGAAGGTATGCTATAAAATATGCGGAAAATTGACCGCAAATGTTGTACTAGCGTGAGATGCTAAGCAGGCTCTTAGCTCCGGGCTTTAGAGAGGTATCAATATGTCGCAGGAAGCCCAATGGTATGTGGTACATACCTATTCAGGCTATGAAAACAAGGTAAAGGCAAACATCGAGAAGATTGTCGAAAACCGGAGTATGCAGGATCAGGTGCACGAGGTTATCGTGCCGATGCTCGACACGTTTGAGGTCAAGAACGGCCAGAAAAAAGTCGTGCAAAAAAAGGTCTATCCCGGCTATGTACTAATCAAGATGCAGATGAATGACGATACATGGTACGTTGTGCGCAACACCCGCGGCGTTACGTCGTTTGTCGGGCCGGGGTCGAAACCTGTAGCGCTTACCGAACGCGAAGTCGCTACCATGGGAATCGAAGCCCCGCGCCGCATGATAGAGCTTAGCGAGGGCGAAACCGTAATGGTGACGACCGGCCCGTTCGAGCACTCTGTCGGCGTCATCAAGGAAGTCAACGAATCCAGGCGGACGGTCATTGTCAAGCTGTCCGTATTTGGCCGCGAAACCCCGGTAGAGCTTGATTTCACACAGGTTCAAAGGGTTTAGAAATATTGAGTGGGAGGGCAACCCCCGATAATACCACAGGAGGTATAGTCTATGGCAAAGAAAGTTACTGGTTATGTCAAGCTCCAAATCAATGCCGGCAAGGCGACTCCGGCCCCGCCGGTCGGCCCGGCATTGGGTCAGCACGGCGTCAATATCATGGGCTTTTGCAAGGAGTTCAACGAGCGCACTCAGTCCCAGGTGGGGTACATTATCCCCGTGGTAATTACCATTTATCAGGACAAGAGCTTTACGTTCATCACAAAGACTCCTCCGGCCGCGGTACTGCTCAAGAAGGCTTGCAAGATCGAGTCGGGATCGGGAGTTCCGAATAAGACCAAGGTTGCGACCATCACCAAGGACGAATTGCGAAAGGTCGCCGAAACAAAGATGGTAGACCTGAACGCCGCCTCGGTGGAAACCGCTATGAGCATGATCGCGGGAACGGCGCGCTCGATGGGCATCGTCGTTAAAGACTAAGGGATTAGGAGGAGCTGTGTTATGAAAAGAGGAAAAAAATATCTGGAGCGCGCAAAGCTTGTAAACCGCGAGACGCTCTATCCGACCGTAGAAGCTATCGAGCTGGTGCAAAAGACCGCCGGAGCAAAGTTTGACGAAACCGTTGAAGCGCATATAAAGCTGGGCGTAGACTCTCGCCACGCCGACCAGCAGGTTCGCGGCGCGGTAGTGCTGCCGCATGGAACAGGTAAGACCGTTCGCACACTGGTATTCGCGAAGGCCGACAAGGCCAGCGAGGCCGAAGCGGCCGGAGCCGACTATGTGGGCGCCGAGGAGCTCGTCACAAAGATACAGAACGAGAACTGGTTCGAGTTTGACGTGGTAGTCGCTACCCCGGACATGATGGGCGTAGTAGGCAAGCTTGGCCGCGTACTTGGCCCCAAGGGGCTTATGCCAAACCCCAAGGCCGGCACGGTCACCACGGACGTGGCGAAGGCCATAGCCGATATTAAGGCCGGTAAGATCGAATACCGCCTTGACAAAACCAACATTATCCATGTGCCGATAGGCAAGGTGTCATTTGGTACGGACAAGCTCAAGGACAACTTCGAGACGCTCATGAGCGCCGTAATAAAGGCTAAGCCGTCAGCCGCCAAGGGAACATACCTTCGCTCTGTCGTACTGGCTTCCACCATGGGCCCCGGCGTGAAGGTAAACGCGCTAAAAATTACGGAATAGTCTTGACAAGCAAGTTTGTTTGATATATAATTGCAACGTTATGAACCTAATTCCATATCGCCTAAGACTCAGGTGTTTTGCGTAAAACCGTTTGCGGTTGCCTGCCGAGGAAGTTGTGACTCTTTCTACCCCTCTGCGTCTTTGGTTGTGCGGAGGGGTTTTTATAACCTGGAATAGGAGGTGTACCATGCCCAAGATCGAACAAAAGCAGCAAGTCATCAACGAGATCAAGGACAAGATTTCGCGCGCCAAGTCGATAATCATAGTGGACGCGCGCGGGCTTTCGGTTGAGTCCGACACAATTCTGCGCAAGAAGCTGCGCGAAGCCGGAGTCGACTACAAGGTCTACAAGAACACGATGATGAACTTCGCGCTGGAAGGCTCGGAATTTGCCGAACTTACGAAGTACCTTGCAGGCCCGAGCACATTCGCGTTCTCATACGACGACCCAATGCTTGCCGCAAAGATTATTTCAAAAGAGCTCAAGGCTATGCCGGCTATTGAATTCAAGGCCGGCTATCTCGAGGGAACGCTGTACGACGCGGAAGGCGTCAAGACAATCGCCAGCATCCCCTCGCGCGAGGAGCTTTTGTCAAGGCTACTTGGCTCGTTCAAGTCGCCGATGTCGAGCTTTGCCCGCGTAATAAGTCAGATCGCCGAGAAGCAAGGCGGCGGTGCGGCGGAAGAAACCGCATAATACCTACAAATTACCCACGGAGGTGCAATAACAATGGCAAAACTTTCTATCGAAGAAATCATCGCAGCAGTCAAGGAGCTTTCCGTACTTGAGCTGAATGAACTTGTAAAGGCGGCCGAAGAAGAGTTCGGCGTATCGGCGGCGGCCGGAATGGTAGTAGCGGCAGGTCCGGCAGCGGGCGCGGCGGAAGTCGAAGAGAAGACCGAGTTCGATGTGGAACTTACAAGCTCCGGCTCTGAAAAAATCAAGGTTATCAAGGTAGTACGCGAAATCACAGGACTCGGCCTCAAGGAAGCCAAGGACTTGGTCGATGGCGCACCGAAAATGGTTAAGGAGCAGGTCAGCAAGGAAGAGGGCGACGCTCTCAAAGCCAAGCTCGAAGAAGTCGGCGCCGTCGTTACCCTCAAATAACATCACTACTTATATTTCAAACCGTGCCGCAAACGCACGGTTTTTTTAAAGGGTGAAACGTCATGAGCAGCCCGCTGATTTCAATAGTAATGCCGTGCTACAATGCTGAAAAATATGTCGAAAGCGCAGTAAAGTCGGTTATGGCTCAAACATACCGAAATTGGGAATTGCTGATCGTTAATGACTGCTCGGCCGACGGCAGCGCGGCAATTGTCCGGCGCTATGCTCAGAGCGACTGCCGCGTGAAGTATTTTGACAACGCGGTAAACAGCGGGGTCGCGGCAAGCCGCAACAAAGGCGTCGCGCAAGCCGACGGGGATTATGTCGCTTTTCTGGATGCCGACGATATCTGGCAGCCCTCCAAGCTCGAGCGTCAAGTCGCGTTTATGCTTGAGAAAGGCTGTGCGATAAGCTATACCGCACACGGTTTCATCGACGAGGACGGCCGGACCTGCGGACGCGTCTATTATCCGCCGGGGGAGGTCGACTACAACCGCTTCCTCCGCTCGAACGTGATGTGCGCTTCCTCCGTTATGACGGACGCAAGGATAATGAAGTCCACAGGTTTTTCCGGGGATGTTTTCCACGAGGACTTTACGGCCTGGCTTGCGATAGTCAAGGCGCACGGTTCAGGCCGTGGCATTGCCGAGCCTCTGACAATGTACCGCGTAATAAGGGGCAGCAAGTCCGACAACAAGCTGGTGTCGGCAAGAGGGGTCTACAACATCTACAGACGCCACCTACGGCTTGGAGCTTTGACATCACTTTGGTGTATGCTGTTTTACACATATAACGGTCTCAAAAAGTACTCTCTGCGAAAATCATGACCACTGGTTCAGCCGGTGGTCATGATTTGGAAATTATCCGATTTCTCTCATAATGCCTTGTTCAACGTCATATTCCAAAATTCTTGTATTTCCGAGTAAGTGCCGATTAGTTCTGAAATAATAATCCGCTAATGTTTCCGTTCTCTTTACATGGGCAGATTTTTTCATAACGATATATGTTGCTGCGTTATGGATAAACGATAAATAGAACGAGGCTTCATTAACAAACCCCATTTTTGCGCTGGGTATATTGCCCGTTTCTGTCCATGTGTAGCATTTGCATTCGGCAACAATGGAATTATCGTTGCTCACAACATCAAAGCGGTGAGGTTTCGGCGGGTTTCCAATATTAAAGGGTTTATTGTTGACAAAACCCTTTTCATAGTGTGCTTCAAACCATGCTTTCACGACTAACTCAAAGCCCTTTCCCGTTTTCGGATTTTGACTGTTCGTATTCACCTTTATATTCCGTGTTTTTTCAAGAAATCTCCGATTACGTCGTCCAAAGTGGGGGAGCCTATTTCCTGCAGCGCGTAGGTTACTCTTGTGTTAGGCTTGTTCATCTTAATAATTCTGGCAAGGTCTATTGGCGTCGCGACGATTACGCTTTCGCAAGGCGCGTTGTCAATCGTCGCCGCTAAGTCGCTGACCTGCTGTTCGCCATAGCCCATGGCCGGCAACACCGTGCCTATGTTCGGATATGTTTCGTAAGTTTCTCGCAGTCTGCCTACGGCGTACGCACGCGGGTCTATAATTTCGGAAGCTCCGAAGCGGTGGGCAGCGACGATTCCCGCGCCGATCTTCATTTCGCCATGGGTAAGCGTTGGTCCGTCTTCGATGGCAAGTACGCGTTTTCCCTTTATGACTTCGGGGGAGTCAACTGTGATGGTCGACGCGGCGTCGATAACGATAGCGTTGGGGTTTACCTTAGCTATATTACTGCGCACGGTTTGGATATTAGCAAAGTCCGCGCTGTCAATCTTGTTGATAACTACCACGTCGGCTATCCGCAAGGTGACTTCGCCGGGATAGTAGCTCAGTTCGTGCCCCGGACGGTGCGGGTCGGTGACAGTCACCATCAAGTCGGGCTTGTAGAATGGGAAGTCGTTGTTTCCGCCGTCCCAAAGGATTATGTCACAACCGTTGGGGTCGTTTTCGGCCTGCTTTAAAATTTCGGCATAGTCGACGCCCGCGTATATTACATTGCCGCTTGCGATATGCGGTTCGTATTCTTCCATTTCCTCGATTGTGCAGTTGTGCTTCTTCAAGTCGTCAAGAGAGGCGAAACGCTGTACTTTCTGTGCGTTCAAGTCGCCGTATGGCATAGGATGGCGCACGGCGATAACCTTCAGCCCCTTGCTGTTAAGCACCTCGACAATTTTGCGGGAGGTCTGGCTCTTTCCGCAGCCCGTTCTGACGGCGCCGACGGCGACTACCTTCTTTGTGGATTTCAACATGCTCTGCTTATATCCAAGAAGACTAAACGCCGCTCCGGCCGCGTTCACTTTCGCACCGATTCCCATAACATGCTCGTAACTGACATCGCTGTATGAGAAGACACAATAATCGACGTCATATTTTTTGATAAGGTCTTCCAGTTCGCTTTCATGATAAATTGGAATACCGTTTGGATATCTGCTGCCGGCCAGTTCTTTTGGATATGAGCGTCCCGCAATGTCAGGTATCTGTGTTGCCGTAAACGCGACAACGTCGCACTCGGGGTTTTCCCTGTAGAATGTGTTGAAATTGTGAAAGTCTCTCCCCGCTGCCCCAATGATAATAACTTTTTTCAGTTTCATGGCAATCCTCTTTTCTATAGCGTGTACTTTAGGAACTACAAGTATGGTTCCCTGTGTGTATAATTATAACTCGTATTAAATGCTATGTCAACAATTTTTTTAGCTTTATAATAAGCTTTTTCCTAATAGGAACTTTGAGAATTACAAAAATGACTCTGATATATGTATAATTATAAATACAATCGAGCTCTATATCAGAAAAATATCTCAAAAAATTTCCCTTGACAACACTGGAAGTTTATGATTAAATATTGATGTGTTTATCAATAATAAACTTGAAGTTTAATTAGAGTAATGTTTTCCGGGAGGAAGTATGAAAATAGGAGACAGGATCAAGCAGCTAAGGATACAAATGGACTTGACTCAAGAAGAACTGGCAAACCGATCCGAACTCAGTAAGGGCTTTATATCACAGGTAGAAAGAGACCTTAACTCTCCGAGCATATCCACCCTTGTAGACATACTGGAATGTTTAGGAACCAATTTGAAAGATTTTTTCAACGAGGATGTAACTGAGAAAGTGGTCTTTGGCGAGGAAGATACCTTTGTCCAGGACAATGAAGAACTGAGCCACACCATCAACTGGATAATACCCAACGCTCAAAAGAATCAGATGGAGCCGATAATCATAAAGCTTCGGGAAAACGGCAAGTCTAACGTATACAACGCCCACGACGGCGAGATATTCGGATATGTGACCCAGGGCAGCATCAGCCTGTGCATCGGCAATAAGAGCTATAAGGCGTATAGCGGCGAAAGCTTCTATTACAAGGCGAACGCTTCCCACTATGTACAAAATATTGACAAAAGGGAGTCTATAGTGCTCTGGGTATCCACACCACCAAATTTTTAGCCGAAATAAACTTGTAAGGAGAGCGTGCCTTGGAAAACAACCACCTGATTGAGCTTGTAAAAATCCATAAGGTATTTGACGACGAAGTCGTACTGCACAGCATAGACCTTTACATTAGAAAGAAAGAGTTCTTGACGCTGCTGGGGCCAAGCGGATGCGGCAAAACCACGTCCTTGCGCATTATAGCCGGTTTTGAAACCGCCACCAGCGGCTCCTTGCTTTTTGACGGTACGGATATATCGAACATCCCCCCGCACAGGCGCAACATAAACACGGTTTTTCAAAGCTATGCGCTGTTTCCGCATATGGATGTATACGAAAACATAGCCTTTGGGCTGAAAATCAAGAAAGAGGCGGCCGCGACAATAAAGGAAAAGGTATCAAAGATGCTTGAACTGGTAAACCTTTCAGGCTTTGAAAACCGCAGCGTAAAATCTCTGAGCGGCGGGCAACAGCAGCGCATAGCGATTGCGCGCGCCCTTGTTAACGAGCCCAAGGTGCTACTGCTGGACGAGCCGCTGGGGGCGCTTGACCTCAAGCTGCGAAAAGAGATGCAGACAGAACTCAAGAACATGCAGAGACAGCTTGGAATAACCTTTGTGTACGTGACACACGACCAGGAAGAAGCCCTGACAATGAGCGACACCGTCGTGGTAATGGACAAAGGCCGGATATTGCAGATAGGCGCGCCCGAAGACATTTACAACGAGCCCAAGAACGCCTTTGTGGCCGACTTTATCGGCGTCAGCAACATAATAACCGGGCACATGAAGGAAGATTACAATGTGAGCTTTTTGCAGAGCCAATTCCGCTGTGTTGACAAGATGCCATATTCCGGCGATGTGGACGTAGTCGTCCGCCCGGAGGACATAGACATCGGCTTGCTTGGTGAAATCGGAGCCAACTCTTTTTCAGGCGAAGTAATAGATGTCACATTTTTCGGGGTGCATTACGAAATGCTGGTAAAGGCGCAAGGAACCAACTGGAAGGTACACTCTACGGCTATGTTCTCAAAGGGCGAAGAGGTTACGCTGTCAATACCGGACAACGCTATACATATCATGGCGAAGGAGAACACGATCACACATGAAAAGTAAAGCCTTGGCCTACCCATACATCATATGGATGATAATTTTTACGGTGATACCGATATTACTTATTGTTCATTATAGTTTTACAGTTACTACGGGCAATGTTACAAGCTTTACCCTTGACAACCTGGCCAGGTTTTTTGACCCGCTGTATGTAAACATACTAAGGCGCTCGATAGTGCTGGCGGCGCAGGCCACAGGGATATGCCTGCTGCTTGGGTATCCTGTATCCTATATCCTTGCTCAAAAGGAGTTCAGGGACAGGAACATACTGTTGTTCCTATTTGTCGTACCCATGTGGATGAATTTCCTTATACGCACATACGCATGGCTTACCATACTTGGCACGAACGGCGTGCTCAACAGTGTGTTGACGTTTTTTGGCTTGCCCCCGATGCAACTGCTGTTTAACGATGGGGCTGTGCTCCTTGGGTTGGTGTACACCTTCCTGCCCTTCATGATACTGCCGATCTATGTCAGTATACAAAAGATAGACCAAAGTCTGATAGAAGGGGCTCAAGACCTGGGCGCGAACGGCTTCAACGTATTCAGGAGGATAATACTTCCGCTTAGCCTGCCCGGAGTCGTCTCAGGACTGACCATGGTGTTTATGCCGGCCGTCGCGACATTTGTCGTTTCAAATCTGCTGGGCGGCGGGCAGTTCATACTTATAGGCAACCTGATAGAGCAGCAATTCCTGCTGGTAGGCAATTGGAATTTTGGTTCCGCCCTGGCGCTGATTCTGATGGTGCTGATAGTCCTCTGTAATGTGCTCCTATCCTTCCTGAACAAGGAAACAAAGGAGGAGGCGATATGAGGCTTAGAAAAACGTACCTGGCCCTGATTCTGATGTTTTTGTACGCCCCGATTTTCATATTAATGCTGCAATCCTTCAACGCTTCCCGGACAATGGGCGCGTGGGGCGGGTTTTCCCTTCACTGGTACGCCGCGTTGTTCCAGGACAGAAATATAGCGCAGGCTTTGTACAATACGGTGACAATAGGATTGCTGTCTGCCACGATTGCCGCGGTAATCGGAACCCTGGCCGCCGTCGGCATAAACAATATGCGCAAAGGCGCCAAGAAGATAGTCCTCGGCCTGTCCAGCATACCTGTGGCAAACCCGGACATTGTAACAGGGGTGTCCTTGCTGATACTGTACCTTTCCGTTTTTAGGCTGGTTGGCGCCGGGCGTCTCGGATACATGACCCTGCTGCTGGCGCACATAGCTTTTAACATACCATATGTAATACTCTCTGTGCTGCCCAGGTTTAAGCACATGAACAAGCATCTCTACGAGGCGGCGCTGGATCTTGGCGCAAGCCCCCGATACGCGTTCCTGAAAGTGGTTGTTCCGCAGCTTATGCCGGGAATAGTAACGGGATGGGTGCTTGCGTTCACCCTTTCCGTGGATGACTTCATGGTGAGTTTCTTCACCACAGGGGCGGGAGTCAGCAACTTGTCGCTGATTATTTTCTCAATGGCAAGAACAGGGGTCAACCCCATGATAAACGCTCTTTCCACCTTGATGTTTGTGTTTGTAATGGTCCTGCTATTTATCATAAATATGAGGGACTCAATTAAATTAAAGAAATTGGGAGGATGATTGACATGAAAAAATTTGCGGTGATTGCAATGCTTATGGTGGCGGTTTTTGTTACGGGGTGCGCCGGGCAAAGTGACAGCGAAAGCAGTATACACGTATTTAACTGGGGTAACTATATTAACCCCGACGTTGTGCAAATGTTCGAGGAAGAATACGGCATTACCGTAATTTACTCTACCTTTGAGAGCAACGAATCCATGTACACAACCATTGCCATGGGCGGGAATGTTTACGACGTGCTCTTCCCATCCGACTACATGATTTACCGCATGATACAAGAAGAGCTGTTAAGGCCCATAAACTTTGACAATGTTCCAAATATATCTCATGTGTCGGAGCGATTCATGGGTTTGGAATTTGACCCGCAAAACAGATATTCTGCTCCGTACAAATGGGGTACTTTAGGAATACTGTACAACACTACCATGGTAAACAGCGTAATCGACAGTTGGGAAGCTTTATGGAACCCCGACTACGCGAACCTGATTTTTATGTACAACTCTGAGAGAGATTCCATGGCCGTGGCGTTAAAGCTGCTTGGATACTCGCTGAACTCTACCAATGAGGACGAAATAAACCGCGCCCGTGACCTGCTGATAGAGCAGCGGCCATTGGTTCGCGCGTATGTAACGGATGTTGTAAAAGACCTCATGATAGCGGGGGAGGCGGCGTTAGCCGTAGTGTACTCAGGAGACGCCGTTTTTACAATGATGCACAACCCCGATCTGAACTATGTTATCCCAAGGGAAGGCTCCAATCTATGGGTGGACGCCATGGTAGTACCTCACAACGCCAACAATCCCGAAGGAGCGGAAGCTTTCATAAACTTTATGCTTCGCCCGGAAATAGCCGCGATGAACACCAACTTTATCGGATACACAACGGCCAACGCGACCGCGTTGGAAATGGGCTTAATCGACCCAGCTCTGATGGAAATGCCGGGGTTTGATATAACCGACGAGGAGTACCGGCGCCTGGAGGTATTTATCGATCTTGGAGAGTTTAGGGACGTGTATACAAGGGCTTTCACAACGGTGTTGGGAAGCTAAAGTAAGTAATAAAGCCGAACGCTATATATGCGTTCGGCTTTTCAATAAAATATTGGTTCACTCTCAAGTGTGTTCACTATAGTGAAACAACTTCAATATCAGACCAATATTTTGTGGAACGTCGGCGGCAGTAGGCCGACGCTTCCAGAAAATATTGGTTCACTTTTCAAGTTGTTTCACTATATAACTAACTGTATGAGGTGCTGACTGAATTCGGTATGTTTTCGAAGGCCTCTTCAATCAAACTGATGACTCTTTCCATAACGGCCTTACCGCCGATCAAGTCCATGAAGGCTACCTTGGGTATCAAGCCGCCGGCCATAAACATATGCCCGCCACCATCGCCGTTAACCTTGGAGAAGGCATATTTTGCTATTTTTCCGGCGTGGAGGGAATTGTTCTGTGATCTGATCGAAAAGTTAAAGCCGTTAAAGCATCTGCTGTAAACGACAACAAAGGAAACATCGGCAAGGGATATCAGTTTATCGGCTAATTCGGCCAGAGACTCTTTCGCCTTATCGTCACCGGCGAAGCTGTACGCGACATTATTTTTGATTGTCAGGTTTTCGTATGCGACGATGGTGGTACTTATGTCTTCGGGGCGGATACTGTTGCGGCCTATTTTGGTAAGTACGTCGAGATTGGCGATTTTATAGAGCGCGCAGAAAATATCGATATCAAGCAAGTACTTGCGTCTGCTTAGATCATCTGTATCTATACGTATCCCATAGATGAGAAGGGCGGCTTGGACAGGACTCAGATCATAATTTGCTTCGTGGGCATATTCGTAGATGATGCTGGAGCAAGCGCCGTATTCAGGCCGTATATCGGAATAGGCGTATTGATAATTTCCCAATTCGGGATGGTGGTCGATACAAGCTATGTATTCGGCGGAAAGATGGGCGATGTTACTGTTCTCTTTTTGGCAGTCAACAACAATAACCTGGTCGTCTTCACGAACCAAATCTTTATTTGTCTCCGTATCAAGACGAATGAGCTTAATCTCCATACTGTTAATTAATTCCATAGTCTCAGGTTTGCTGATAAGACCGGAATAGATAATTTGCGGAGAAAAGCCGGCGCTTTTCAGCATATCGGAAATTACGCTTGCGGAGGCTATGCAGTCAGGATCAGGTGGTCTATGCATCTGTATATATAACCGACGGCTATTGTCTATTACAGAAGTCAGATCATTAAATCTCATTTATATCCCCCCCACCGTGACTGTGTAATTCTTATTAACTCTTCAATTATACTTTAAAGTCTTGTAAAATACAATAAGATGTTTATAAAAATTAAAGTGCTCATCATGTCTATTTTCTTTTTGAATAAGCTATTACCAAGGGTAATCCAACCACTTTTAAGGAAGGGATGGCTGATATAGGCGACATTTTTTCAGAAGGGGCTTGACAATATATAACAAGAATGTAATAATGAATATTTATCAGGTACGATATTAAGAACCTGTATTTAACCCACCGAAACGCCGCTTTAGCGGTCGATTTTTCGCCACTTATCGTCGTTTTATCTTCCCGCGCCGGGGCTTCGGATGCTAAACCGGTACACAGCATCCTTTCGTACTACTGCGGGTATGCGGCGGCGTTACCTCCCAGGTTGGCGAAAAAACTGCCCTATAAATTCGGAGTTTAGGGGGTTGAATACAGGTTCTAAGAATTATAAACAAATACAGAGGATGTGCATCAAAAATGGCGGGTTCTAGTCCGGGAACAGAAAGGCAAGAATGGAGCTCACGAAGAATGTTTATACTGGCGGCCGTGGGTTCTGCTGTAGGCCTTGGGAATATTTGGAGATATCCGTTTACCGCTTTTGATAACGGAGCGGGAGCATTCCTTATCCCTTACTTTATTGCTCTATTGACAGCGGGTATCCCGATACTGCTGCTTGAGCATATTGTAGGGTCAAGATACGGAGGCGCTGCTCCCGTTGCGTATGCGCGGGCGTCGAAGAAGTGGGAATTCTTGGGGTGGCTGCCCACAATGGTCGCCGCCATGATTATCTATTATTACATAGTCATATTGGCATGGGCGCTCAACTTTGTGGGCTTTGCCGCTACAAGGGCATGGGGGGACGACCCTTCGGCGTTCTTCTTCGGCGAATTCCTGCAAGTTCCGGCTAACCCGTTTGAGTTCGGCGGCTTGAATATTCCCGTTACTATCGCCCTGTTGTTTATCTGGATTCTTACATATGTCGCCTGCTCCAGAAATATTAAGAAAGGCCTCGAGGTAGTTAACAAATTCCTGCTGCCTGTTATGTTCGTTTCGATGGTAGTGCTGATGATATACGGTGCGGCGCTTCCGGGCGCCGGCGTGGGATTGACTGCGCTCTTCACCCCGAACTTCGACAGGATACTTGACCCTAATATCTGGGTGGCTGCTTACGGACAGGTATTCTTCTCGGTCAGCGCTTGTATGGGCATAATGGTGACATATGGAAGCTATCTTCCCAAGAAAACCGAAATGGTAAACACCGCGTTCACCATTGGTTTTGCGGACTCGCTGATGTCTATGATATCGGCTACCGCGATATTCGGTATCCTGGGGTACATGGCCGTCGCGCAGGGGGTTGCCGTGGGCGATGTCGCCGCCGGCGGAGCCGGGCTTGTGTTTGCGGTAATACCCGTCGCACTTAACCTGATGGGTGATGTAGGGCTGATTTTTGGTACTTTCTTCTTCGTGTGCCTCTTCATAACTGGCTGGACTTCATTTATCAGCTTGATGGAAGCCTTTGTCGCTCCGTTTGTCGTCAAGTTCAACGCTCCGCGCCGGAAGGTATACGCCGTGCTATGCGTCTCCGGATTCTCCATAAGCCTTGTATACGCGACTGATTCCGGCCTCCTGATATTGGGAATCGTCAGTTTCGTGCTGGATTACGGTCTTGCGCTGGGAGGGTTCCTCCAAGCTATCGCGGCCGCGTACATCATCAAGAACCTTCCCGAGCTCAAAGCATATGCCAACGAGCACGCGATCATAAAGCTCGGCAATTGGTACGATGTATGCATAAAATATATTTTTCCGGGTATCGTTATCGTGATGACCGGATTCTGGATTAATGCTGTAGTAGGCGGACGCGTCGGAGCTGTTAATTACCCGCCGGATGTGCTGCTTGTATTCCACGGAGGCTCCATAGCTATAATGCTTGCGGCTATCATATACTTTACAAGAACTCCGTGGAAGACTCCGATATTTGATCAAAAAAACTAGTGATGGAGGGATAGTATGACCGGAACAGCGATCTTCTTCATGATTTTTGGGTTTGGTTTCTTGGGAGGCGGCTTTCTCTATACCTTGTACAATGCCTTCAAACACTCCGAGAAGGGAGAACAGAAGTAACCGCGATATAAACGCAGCCTACCCTTGCGGGTAGGCTGTTTGTGTTTACATCCCCTGTTGAATAGCGGCTAAATTAATATCCAAGAGGCTGGGATTGGAGGCGAACTTGTCCTGGAGAGTTGCTTTAACCTCATTGATAGAGAATAGGTCGGTGGCCTTGAGGAAGCCGGCAATCATGACCATGTTCTGGACGCGGAGGTTGCCCATGGCAGAGGCGATGTTGGTGGCGTCGACAGCAACGGAGTCTACGTCCGAGCGGGGTAGAGCGTCGGTTATCAAGGAGCTGTTGTACAGTACCATTCCGCCGGGCCTGACCTTGGGCAGGAACTTGTCAATCGAGGGCTTGTTCAGAGCGCAGAGCACGTCTATGTCGACAAGCACCTGAGGGCTTCCTATAGGGCCGTCGGATACTATCACGGCGCAGTTAGCCGTGCCGCCGCGCATCTCCGGGCCGTAGGAGGGCATCCACGTGACTTCCTTGCCCTGGTTCATGGCGATTGTGGCGATGATCTGGCCAAGGGTAAGGACGCCCTGTCCGCCGAAACCTGAGAATACCATCCTTGTCGTCATGATATCACCTCGCCCTCATCCTTGTAAACGCCCAGCGGGAAGTACGGCATCATGGAGTTCTCGACATGGCTCAGGGATTCTACCGGCGTCATATGCCAGCCGATAGAGCACGTGGAGAGCACTTCCACCATTGAGAAGCCCTTGCCGTGTATCTGATTCTCAAAGGCTTTCTTGATTGCTTTCTTGGCTTTGACCAGGTGCGGCACAGTGTGCGCCGATACTCGCTCGATATAGTACGCGCTGGGTATCTGAGCTATCATCTCGCTGACCTTCAGCGGCTTGCCGGTTGTGGCTTCCTTGCGCCCGAACGGGCTTGTGGAGGTTTTTTGCGTGATGAGCGTCGTGGGAGCCATCTGTCCGCCCGTCATGCCGTAGATACCATTGTTTACGAATATGACGGTTATGTTTTCGCCTCGGTGTGCGGCGTGTACTATTTCGGCCATACCTATAGCGGCCAGGTCGCCGTCGCCCTGGTAGGTGAAGACTATGGAGTCCGGGCTGACGCGCTTAATCCCTGTAGCGACCGCCGGCGCGCGGCCATGGGCGGCCTGAACCGCGTCGCAGTTAAAGAATTGGTACGCCACGACCGAACAGCCTACCGAAGCGACTGTTACGGCTCTGTCGAGCACTTCGAGCTCGACAAGGCTTTCGGCCACGAGCTTGTGTATTGTGCCGTGGAGACATCCGGGGCAATACGACAGCGGATTGTCGGTCAAGCCCTTACTTTTTTCATAAACAACCTTGCCCATGCCTATTCCCCCCTCACGATCTTCTTGACTTGCCCCGCGATCTCCGACGACTCGAATACCATGCCCCCGCAGCGGCCGTAGAAGTGGACCGGAAGCCTTCCGCCCACGGCGAGCTTTACGTCCTGTACCATCTGACCCTGGGACAGCTCTACTACGACGATGTGCTTCACCGACGCGGGAAGCTTGGCGAAAGCCGCCTCCGGGAAGGGCCACAGCGTTATCGGGCGGATCAGGCCGGCCTTTATGCCGTCCGCGCGAAGTTCCTCGATGGAGTTGACCGCGATTCTCGCGGGGGTTCCGTAGGCCACGACAGCGACTTCGTCTCCGTCTGCAACGGTTGACTCGAACAATGTCTCGTTGGCTATGATCTCGTCATATTTCCTGAAGCGTGTGATGTTTGTCTGTTCCAGACTCTCGGGAAGCAGGTTGAGTGAGTTGATTACATTACGCTCGCGTCCCGATCTGGCCCCGACAACCCAGCTTTTGTCATATTCGTTTATGACCGGCTTCTTAAACTCGACGGGCTCCATCATCTGACCCAGCATTCCGTCCACCAGCACCATGACGGGGGTTCTGTACTTTTCCGCGACGTCAAAGGCTTTCTGGACGAAGTCCGTGGCTTCCTGCACGCCGTTCGGGGCGTACACAGGTATGAAGTAGTCGCCGTTGCCACCGCCTCTGGTCGCCTGGAAGTAGTCGCCCTGGGAGGGCAGTATACCCGCAAGGCCGGGGCCGCTTCTCGATACGCTGACGATCAGGCACGGCAAGTCCGCCGCGCACATGAAGCTGATACCCTCTTGCTTGAGAGCTATTCCCGGCGACGACGAGCTCGTCATTACACGTGTGCCGGTTGTGGCCGCGCCGTAGATCATGTTGATCGCGGCGACCTCGGACTCGGCCTGCACGAAGCAGCCGCCTGAGGCCTCCATTTTCTGAGACATGTATTCGGGTATCTCGTTCTGGGGAGTAATGGGATAGCCGAAGAACGCCTTGCACCCCGCTCGTATCGCGGCTTCCGAGACCGCCTCGTTACCCTTCATCAATACTTTCATGTTCTTCACCGCTTTCTGTTATACGTCGCGCTCGACCTTTATCACGCTGTCCGGGCACATCCGCGCGCACATCGCGCACGCCGTGCACTCCGACATATCTATGCACTTGATTGGATTGTACCCCTTATCGTTCACATTACTCATGTCAAGCTCCAGTATCTTCTTAGGACACACATACGCGCAGAGCCCGCACCCTTTGCATCGCTTCGTTTCTATTGTTAATAGGTTTGCCATAATACCTCCCTGGTTACTGCCATGATTCGCGTAGTTGCAGATGATTGAAGATCAGTACTTCATCGGATGATATTTGTGTGGAGATTTGTTCGTAGATTGGGCGTGACAGCATTGTGTACCTTAACGGCAGGCCGGTTGCTTCGCAGACTGAGAGAATTACGTCCTGTGAGTCAAGAATGTGCTGAGGGGTTGTTTCGCGCAGCATATGACTGTTGTTGACGAATCCGGTCAGGCTGACGCGGCTTGTCGCGTTCAGTTTGTTGATGAAACACAATATTTTTGCGGCTGTGCTTGTTTCCGGCCTGTAAAGGTTGAGAACCGCTAGGAACTCGTAATTTTGCAGTCTGGAGTACACGCTTGCCAGAGCGCCCGTGCCGCCCGTGCCGCCCGTACCGCCCGCCAGGTCGACTATGACGCGTTCACCGGCGCTTATGCGCGACACGAAGCCATAGTCCAGGTGAGGGACGTCCTGGCCCGTGTTGTTGCCAAGAGCGCCTCCGAATATATCTATGCCGGCCGCGCGCAACTGTTCGGTCTTTTCCCGGCTGCGAAAGTACGGGTTGATAGTGTCAAGGTCGGCGATTGTTGTACGTGAGTCTTGACCTTCGTTCAGACTTAGCGCAAGGTTAACGGCGAACTCGCTCTTCCCGCTCCCTGCGAAGCCTGCGATTATATATGTTTTCATGCGTAGGGGTCTAGCACCTGATTCCTTTTACCTTTCTTACGGCGTCTATGCGGGCTTCGGCCATTTCGTCCGCGATTTCATAGGTGAGTCGGCCTTTTTCGTCGGCTGTTCTTAGTATTTCAAGTATTCTCAGGTATAGCCTGTCGATGTCGCTGATGGAGGCTTCTTCGATATATCCTTTGTCGGCAAATTCGTGAGAGACGTTTATAACTCCGCCGGCATTTACGACATAGTCGGGCGCGTAGACTATTCCGCGTTCTCTCAGGGATTTGGCGTGAACGGGCGCATCCTTGAGGACGTTGTTTGCGCCGCCGCATATTATTTTGCACTTAAACTGCGGGATAGTGACGTCGTTTACTGTTGCTCCCATTGCGCACGGAGAATAGATGTCGCAGTCCACGGAGTAGATGTCGTCAAGGGCAACTCTTTTCGCGCCGAAGTCGTAGATGGCCTTCTGAGCTTTTTCATCGTCCATTTCCGAGAAGATGATGTTTGCGCCGTCCTTGTGCAGGTATTCTGCAAGTGTGTAGGCGACGGCGCCCATTCCTTGGATTGCCACGGTTTTTCCGCTAGCGCTGCTTACGCCGAAGACATGCTCACAGCACGCCAGCATCGACTTGTAGAGACCTCGGGCCGTGTATGGAGCAGGGTTGCCGCTACGTCCTGGAAGCCCCGCGACATAGTTTGTCTCCATGTGTACGTACTTCATGTCCTGGGTGGTTGTGTTCATGTCCTCGGCGGTAATATAGCGACCGGACAGGCCGTTCACATAGCGCCCGAACGTGCGCCAGAAGACTTCCCGCCGGACGGAATCACGCCGAAGCTGCTTCACGTCTCCGATGATGACGCTTTTCCCGCCGCCCAGAGCCAGGCCCGCAACCGAGTTCTTGTAGGTCATCCCGCGCGCCAGGCGAAGCACGTCCTCAATCGCTTCGTCTTCGGTGGCGTAGTTCCAGAAGCGCGTACCGCCAAGTCCGGGGCCGAGCACCGTGCTATGAACGCAGGTTATTGCCTTGAGCCCCGTGTCCTTGTCCTGAAAAAAGCATAACTGCTCGAATCCGTATTTCTCCATATATTCAAACTTCTTCACAGTTATTCTCCTTTATAAGATGTTCTTAGTATGTCTGGGCTTCTTCCTCGCCGCGCAGTACGCGCAGCGCGCCGCCGGCCAACGCCGCCATCTCCAGCTCACCCGGGAAGATGTATACGGGTGCCAGAAATTCGACGCGTTCCTTTATCTGCCCGGTAATATACTTGCTGTATGCGATGCCGCCCGTGAGTATGATTGCGTCGAGCTTGCCCTTTACTACGGGGGAAAGAGACCCTATTTCCTTGGAAACCTGGTATGCGAACGCGTCTATGACAAGCTGTACTTCCGGTTCGTTTTCGCGGCGGTCGTCAAGTTCCTTCATCTCGTTGGTGCCGAAGTATGCCACTACGCCGCCCTTACCCTTGTTCATCTGGCGCATTTCCTTGTGGGTATACTCGCCGCTGAAACACAGATCTATCAGCCTGCCGATGGGCAAGGTGCCGCTGCGTTCTGGGCTGAACGGTCCTTCACCGTCGAGGGCGTTGTTGACGTCGACCACACGGCCTTGGTTATGCACACCGACTGATACGCCGCCGCCCATGTGCGCGACGATAACATTGATATTGGCGTAGGTTGTCCCGTTTTTGCGGGCGAATTTGCGCGCCATTGCTTTCTGGTTGAGGGCGTGAAAAATCGAGCGGCGCGGCAAGAGCGGATGGCCGCTGACCCTGGCTATGTCGCTCAGCTCGTCAACCACCACAGGGTCGACTATGAACGCGGGCTTTCCGATTTTTGCGGCGATCTCGTTGGCCAGTATGCCGCCCAGGTTGGACGGATGCTCGCCGGATACGCCGGCGTGAGCGTCGGCAAGGAGTTTTTCGTTCACCCTGTATGTGCCGCCCGCGAGCGGACGCAACAGTCCGCCTCGTCCTACGCACGCGTCCAACTCGAACGGGTCGAGCCCAGCTTCCGATATACACTCAAGTATAACATTCTTGCGGAGGTCATACTGATCGGTGACGCGCTCGTACTTTTCCAGTTCGGCCATGCTATGGGTCGGGTTCTTTTCGTAAATCATGTCTTCATTCTCGAATATCGCTATCTTGGTAGAGGTGGAGCCGGGGTTTATTACCAGTACTTTCATTGACACAGTACCTCTTTCCATTAAAATTAGAACAGCACACCCAATACGATTGATATAAGCTTGCTTTCGCTGCTGTCGGCGCGTGAGGTCAGGATGATGGGACGCTTTGCGCCGACTACTACGCCGCCGTTTTTCGCTCCGGCCAGGAACGCAAGAGACTTATAAAGTATGTTCCCGGCCTCGATATCGGGGCAGACCAGCAGGTCGGCGTCTCCGGCGACGGGGCTGTCGATGCCCTTTATCTCGGCGGACTCCTTGGATACGGCGTTGTCAAGAGCAAAAGGCCCATCCAGTACGCATCCTGATAACTCTCCGCTTGCGGCCATCTTGACAAGCTCGACGTATTCCAGGGTTACGGGCATCTTGTCGTCGGGCTTTTCCTTGGCGGCCAGAAGCGCTGTCTTGGGCCTGGCTATTCCCAGATTATACAGTGCGGCCACGGCGTTTTCAACTATTTCCTTCTTGCCTTGCAGGTCTGGGGCGATGTTTATAGCCGCGTCCGTCACGAAGAGCAGCTTATGGTATGTTGTAAGCTCGAAGACCGAGATGTGGCTGAGCTTGCGGTCGGTTCTGATTCCGTGTTCACGGTCGAGCGCCGCCTTCATGATAACCGATGTATCTACAAGACCCTTCATAAGGGCGTTTGCCTTGCCTTCGGCCACAAGAGCCACGGCCTTCCGGCAAGCTTCGAGATTGTCGGGTTCGTCCGAAATTTCCATACCGCAGATGTTTATTTGGTGCTGCGAGGCTATCTCGTTGATTTTTCCGAGATCTCCAAACAACACAAAATCAGCTATGCCGCGCTCCTTAGCGGCGCTTGCGGCTTCCAGTACGTGATGATCGGCCGCGGCGGCTACGCTTACTATGGAGCCGGTACGCTGCGTCGCTTTGTCAAATAGTTCTTTCAAACAATCTATACCAAAACCTCCCTTGTGAAAATTTCTGTATTTCATTGCAAATTATAGCACAACTACTAATTAATTTCAAGTATAGGGTGAAAAGTTTTCACTGACATATGTTCAAAATATAGTGAAACAACTTTAATTCAGACCAATATTTTGTGGAACGTCGGCGGCAGTAAGCCGACGCTTCCAGAAAATATTGGTTCACTTTTCAAGTTGTTTCACTATATTACGAAACGCTCGCAACAAACACAAAAAACAGGCGGTGAAAGCTTCCTCCGCCTGTAAAATATTTATAAAGATTTACAGCTTACCCTGTGGTACATGCGAAATGTTGTTGGCGTGGTCGCCGATACGCTCGAAGTTTATAATAATATCCAGGAAGATCACGCCGGCGGCCGCGCTGCAACGCCCTTGCTTCAGCCTGTTGATGTGGGATTCGCGCAGGTCTTCCTCCATGTTGTCTATCTGCGACTCGAGTTTCTTGACCAGTGGAACCAGAGCTATGTTGTTGTCCTTGACAGACTTTATGGCTGTGTCATAGATTTTTATTACCAGATCGTACATTGCTTTCAGCTCGTCGATTGCCTCTTCGGAAAAGCTGACGTCGTCTTCGATAGCGCTCAGAGCAAGGTCTGCAACGTTGTCGGCGTGATCGCTGACACGTTCGATATCATTTGATGCGTGCAAAAGACCTGCGTGACGGATGGACATGTCGGCGCCCATACCGGATTGGGAGACCCGCGCAAGATAGTGCATGATCTCTTTCTCTAGTCCGTCAACTATGTTTTCCTGCGCCTTCATCGCCGTAAGTTTTTTGCTGTCTCGTTCCAGCAGGCCCTCCATTGCAAGCTTTATGTTTTCGCCGGCAATCTCAGCCATGCGAAGTATTTCTTTCTGGGCCAGGTTGATGGCGACGTTCGGAACGTCTACCATGCGCCAATCCAGATAAACCGCACCTTGCGTAGAGCGCACGTCTTCTCCCGGGATCAGTCTTGTCAGAAGTTTTGCAAATTGGTTTATGAACGGCAGGAATAGGATGACGTTGATTACACTGAACAGTGTGTGGGCATTCGCGACCTGACGGGGGATGTCGTCAATGGGCGATATAGCCAGTATCAAGTTCTCATACTGGTTTAGGAATATGAGGAAGATCACGACCCCGATGACGTTGAACAATACGTGAGCCATTGCCGCGCGCCGGGCCGACAACGAACCGCCTATGGACGCAAGCAGCGCCGTAACAGTTGTGCCTATATTTGTGCCTAAAACCAGCGGCAAGGCTGCCTGGAACGGAATTAAGTCCTCCATTGTCATAGCCACAATAACGCCGGTTGCCGCCGTGGAACTTTGTACCAGCGCGGTAAACAACGCCCCTACTATCATCGCCAAAATGCGGTTATCGCTGAATGTAAGCATAAGCTGCTGGAACGCCGGATCGTGGCGAAGCGGAACCATAGCCTGGCTCATCAGCGACATGCCAAGCAGCAGCATACCCAAGGAAAACGCAACGAAGCCAGAATTCTTTACGATCTTGTGTTTGGAGAAAAAATAGAATGTGAAACCAAAAGCGGCAAGAAAGACCCAAGCGTCGGTGATCCTGAACGCCACCAACTGAGCCGTAAAAGTTGTACCGATATTGGCTCCCATAATTACAGATATGGCCTGCTTCAAGTTCAGCATTGAAGTGTTGACAAAGCCGACCACCATTACCGTTACCAAGGTGGAGCTTTGCGTCATAATTGTAATAAGCGCCCCGACAATCACTCCCACAACAGGAACGGAGGTCAGAGCGCCCATTACAGCGTGGGTCTTCTTCCCGGCCATTTTTTGCAAGCCTTCGCTCATGGATTTTATGCCGAAAATAAATAGAGCCAGTCCGCCAAATAAACCAAATATAATCTCAATCAACTTTACAGTACTCCCCCAAGTATTATTTTGTCGATTTGTATCATTAACTGAATGAGTATAACATGTCCAATCAAAGTTAGCAATATCTTGTTGTTAAGAATTTGTCGATATATTTTTCCCACTTATGTGGGATTTGTATGGCGATTTTAGAGCAGATTCTTAGAACCTGTAATCAATAACCGAAATGTCGGCTGGAAGCGGCAATTTTTCGCAAATCCAGGAAGTGAGGGTGACGCGTACCCGTAGAGGTACGCTAGGATGAACTGACGACGAGTGGCGGGAAGTTGACCTTTTAGACGGCGATGTTCGCGTTTCGTTGTCTAAAACCACTTAGGCAGTACCAACTTTTACATTGTGAAAGTTTTAAACAACATGAAAGCACGAATTTAAGTATTATTGAATACAGGTTCTGATACCAATTCGCAATCTAAATACAACTAATAACCCAGTTAAAGCCAGTAATTGACTGCAGCAATTCCCCATTGTTTTCC
>WRAW01000025.1 GCA_009780015.1 Defluviitaleaceae bacterium
ACCGCCGCGCAGACCGGATGGAATGGGAGCAGGCGGAGATCGGCCGCCGCGCAGACCGGATGGAATGGGATCACGCGGAGACCGTCCGCCGCGCAGGCCGGATGGAATGGGATCAAGCGGAGATCGTCCGCCGCGCAGGCCGGAAGGAATGGGATCAAGCGGAGACCGTCCGCCGCGCAGACCGGATGGAATGGGATCAAGCGGAGACCGTCCGCCGCGCAGACCGGATGGAATGGCTGCAAGCGGAGATAGACCGCCGCGCAGACCGGATGGACGCCCGGACGCGGCGTCGGCCGGACGTCCTGACTCAAGGACGGATCGTCCGCGCGGAAAGAGCGGCCCAGGCGCGGCTGTCGGGCAAAAACCCGATAGTAAGCCTCAGTCGCGCAAGGATCACGGCCGCGGCGGCAAGCCTTTACGCGACGGCGCCAGGCCGATGCGCAAGCAGGATCAGGCTACGGTATCCCAGCTTATAACGGCAAGCACCAAGAAGAAGAAAAAGCGCATCGCCGCAAAGCAGGATGAATCCGCCGCAATGGAGGCAATCGTAGTGCAGGACGGCGAAATTCCGGTAGCTCGTATTCCCAAGTCGGTAACGGTGAAGGACTTGGCGCAGATACTCGACAAGCCGAACGCTGAAATAATAAAGAAACTCATGAAAGTCGGCATAATGGCGAATATTAATCAGGAAGTTGACTTCTATACCGCGTCGAAAATCGCGGAGGACTTCGATATTATTTGCGAGAAGCTCGACGAGGAGGATATCCTCGAGATGGCGTTCGCAAACGAAGTCGACAACCCGGACGATCTTGTGGAACGTTCGCCGGTGGTAGTGGTAATGGGTCACGTAGACCACGGCAAGACATCCCTGCTCGACCGTATACGCAACGCGTCGGTGGTTGAGGGCGAAGCCGGCGGCATCACACAGCATATCGGCGCTTATACCGTCTCGATAAACGGCAAGATGATAAGTTTTCTGGACACTCCCGGTCACGAGGCGTTTACCGCCATGCGTATGCGCGGGGCTCAGGTAACGGATATAGCCATACTGGTAGTTGCCGCGGACGACGGTGTAATGCCGCAGACCATCGAGGCCATCAACCACGCCAAGGCTGCCGGAGTCGATATAATCGTAGCGATCAACAAGATAGACCGCGTAAGCGCCAATCCCGACCGCGTAAAGCAGGAGCTTACGGAGTTCGGCCTGCTTGCCGAGGAATGGGGCGGGCAGACGATTTGTGTACCCGTATCGGCCATAAACGGCACGGGTATCGACACTCTTCTCGAAATGATCGTACTGACCGCCGAGATGAAGGAACTGCGGGCCAACCCCAATGGACGGGCGCGCGGCACGGTCATCGAGGCAATGCTTGACAAGGGGCGCGGCCCGGTGGCCACCGTCCTTGTGCAAAATGGTACGCTAAATATCGGCGATCCGGTAGTCGTGGGCTCAACTTTCGGCAAGATACGCGCTATGATGGACGACAAGGGCAAGAAGGTCAAGTTGGCCAGGCCGAGTATGCCGGTTGAAATACTTGGGCTTTCCGGCGTTCCGTCCGCCGGCGACGCGTTCTATGTAGCCGACGGCGAGAAACAGGCACGGCAGTATGCCGAGTCCGTAATGGCCAAGAGCCGCGAAGACATGATAAAGCAGACGCCGAACAAGATATCGCTTAACGATCTGTTCAACCAGATCAAGGAAGGCTCCGTCAAAGACCTTAACATTGTGGTAAAGGCCGACGTGCAGGGCTCCGTCGAGGCCGTCAAGAACAGCCTCGAGCGCCTATCCAACGACGAGGTCAGAATCCGCACGATCCACGGCGGCGTAGGCGCTATCACCGAAACGGACGTTATGCTGGCATCCACGTCAAACGCCATAATTATCGGCTTCAACGTCCGCCCGGACGCTCCGGCGCGTGCCGTGGCCGATACGGAAAAGGTCGACATACGTTTGTACCGCATAATCTACCAGGCCATCGAGGACATCACCGCGGCAATGAAGGGCCTGCTCGAGCCGGTCTTTGCCGAAAAAGTAGTTGGTCACGCCGAAATACGCCAGATATTCAAGGCTTCCGGCATAGGAAACATCGCCGGGTGCTATGTGACAAGCGGCAAGATAATGCGAAGCGCCCAGATACGTGTAGTGCGCGACGGCATCGTCGTATACGACGGAACTTTGAGCTCCTTCAAGCGCTTCCAGGACGATGTCCGCGAAGTAGCCAGCAACTTCGAGTGTGCAATGACGTTCCACAAGTTCGGCGATATCAAGGAAGGCGATAAAATAGAGGCATACATCATGGAAGAGATCCCAAGGTAGGTGTGACATGAAACCCTCTTCACCAAGACTGCAGAAAATCAATGACGAGATCAGGAAGGAAGCGGCCGAAGTCATTCGCTCCGAGCTGAAAGATCCACGCGTAAGCGCCATGACGACAGTCACCAGCGCCCAGGCCAGTAGCGACTTGAAACACTGCAAGATATTCGTCAGTGTCCTGGGTGATGATGCGGCAAAGAAAGAGGCTATGAACGGCCTGAAAAACGCCGCGCCATACCTTCGCAAGATGCTGGCAATGCGCATAAACCTGCGCAATACCCCCGAGATCGCGTTCGTGCTGGACGAATCTCTCGAATACGGCATGAAGATGGATAAACTCTTCAAGGAAATCAACGATTAGCGGCAAGGGTTTAGGGTGTGCTTGAAAACCTCGTTTCGACGCATTCTCGGCGCTTTTTCCGTCAGTCGTTGTCAGCACTTCCTCCTGCGCCGACGCTTCGGATGCTAAACGCGTTCCACCGGCACACAGCATCATTGCGAATCACCGCGGGTTCGCTCAGTCCACCCCACGAAGCCAAAATCGGGCTTCGCGGGACCCCTGGGCGTTAGTGCTTCCCAGCCTGACGAAAAAATCACTCGAAAATTCGCCGAAAGCGGGTTTTCAAACATGTCCTAGGAGGTAAAGCTTGAACGAAATCGAGTTAAAGCTCCAGAAAGCTATAGACGCGGCAAATTCGGTTGTGGTTGCGGGGCACGTCAATCCTGACGGCGACGCTATAGGGGCGTGTCTGGCTATGGCCGCTTGTCTTGACAAGGTTGGCAAGGATGTTGTGGTACTGCTCGAGGATTACGACAGCAAGTATGACGTAATCCCCGGCAGGCACTATATATACCAAGGAGATTATGACGCGCTTACGCCCGATCTCTTCATTTCGCTGGATGCATCAACGCCTGACAGGCTGGGCAAGGCCGCCGACGTTATGAAGCGCGCCAAGGCGACCGCTCTCTTCGACCATCATCTGAACAACAGCATTGAAGCCGACATTCGCATAGTCGATACCTCGGCTTCCTCCACAGCTATCATGGTCTACAGCTATATTGACCGGAGGATCGTGATAGACGCGGATATCGGCGCGGCAATATACGCCGGACTGATCTATGATACAGGGGGATTCCGCCACCGCACCACAACGCCGGAAACCCTGGAAGTCGCGGCAAAGCTAATGCGCGCCGGCGTCCAATTCTCCAAAGTATACTCGAGCATCTTGTTCGAGAAGTCCAGGGATAAAACGCCTCTGTTCGCGAGGGCGCTTTCCAGGGTGGCTTATGCAGAACCCGAAATAGCCTATACCTACATCACCAGGGAGGACATGGAGGAACTCCGCGCGGTCGGATACCCCGACGGCGTAGTTGACTATATGATAAACACCAATGGCGTCAACACTGCCGTGTACGCCCTTCAGAAGGAAGAGGGAACGGAAATGAGCCTGCGTTCTAGGGTTGTGAACGTGGGCGAACTGGCCGCCAAGCTTGGCGGCGGCGGCCATAAAGCCGCGGCGGGCTTCACTGTGAAGGACGCGCCTCCGGAAGCCGTCGAAATGATCGTAAAAAAACTACAAGCGGAGCAGTCGTAATGAGCAGTGTTTCAGGATTTCTAAATGTTTACAAGGAAAAGGGCTATACTTCGCACGATGTTGTGGCCGTTATGAAAAAAATATTGATAGGGGCGGGGCTTGGCGAAGGCGTCGGTAAGTTCAAGGTAGGGCATACCGGCACACTTGACCCGGAAGCTGAGGGAGTCCTGCCGATTTGTATAGGCAAGGCGACCAAGCTGGCCGACTACGCCGGGGCGGGTCTTAAACGCTACAGCGCCGTGTTAAAGCTTGGTATGACCAGTGACACTCAGGATGACACGGGCAGTATCCTCACAGAATCTCCCGTAACGGCCACGCGTGAAGAGATTGCCGCCGCCGTGCTGTCGTTTCGCGGTGAGATAGAGCAAGTGCCGCCGATGTATTCCGCTGTGAAAGTAAACGGCGAACGGCTGTACGACATAGCGCGCCGCGGCGAGGTCGTCGAGCGCAAGCCCCGCGCCGCGTTGATTAAGAGGATCGACATAGTTGAATTTCACGACGACAGCACACTGACAATCGATGTTTTGTGTTCGCGAGGTACGTATATTCGCACGCTATGCCACGATATCGGTGAAAAACTGGGCTGCGGGGGGTTAATGGGCAGTCTTGTGCGTATTGCCAGCGGAATATTCAGTATTGAAACGGCGCTGCGCATCGACCAGATGAGGGAGGCGGCCGAAAGAGGCAACTTGCTCGCGCTCATACGCCCCATCGAAAAGTGCCTGCCCTTTAGCAGCGTGGTGGTCAGCGAGGACGCGACACCTTCGATGCTAGCCGGCAACAAGGTCAAGATCGTCTCGATTACAAGCTGCGACAACAATCCCAAACGCGGCCGCCGCGTGTTTGCGAGGGGCTTTGACGGACAAATCGCCGGATTGTACGAGTATGTATACGAACAGCAGGCGTCGCCGGACGACGAGAGGGTACTTATTTTGAAGCCGCTTGTAATGCTGGCAAGCAACAGTTGAGGACATGCGATATCTAAATTCATACTTGACAGAACATATCGAAAATATTAGAGACGCGCGAGGCGCGGCGGTGATGCTCGGCAACTTCGACGGTATGCACATGGGACATCTCGCGCTGTTTGACGTACTTGCTCAAACGGCGGACACGGCGGAGCTTGCGAAGGTAGTGCTCTCGTTTTGGCCGCACCCTGTCTCGTACATGGGCGCTCCGGGCTTCGGCCTGCTTCTCAGCAGCCGAGAAAAGGCGCGGATACTGGAAGAGCTTGGCGCGGATACCTTCATTGAGTACCCCTTTGACGACGAGCTTCGCAATATGCCGCCCGGTGACTTCATCAAGACGGTCGTTGTGGATCAGTTGAACGCCAAGGCCATTATAGTAGGGGAAGACTTCTGCTTCGGCCGCAACCGGGAGGGCAGCGCCGCTTATCTGCGTGAGCTTAGCGGTACGCACGGATTCGACGTACATGTTGTGGATTCCGTTACATACGACGGCGAGCGGGTAAGTTCGCAGCTGATAAGAGAGTGCGTGTCCGCGCGGAACTTCGGGCGCTGCGCCGAGCTCATGACGCGGCCTTACCAGCTTTCCGGCGTTGTGGAACACGGCAAGCAGCTGGGACGACGGCTCGGCTTTCCGACGCTGAACATATCCCCGTCTCCTGAAAAATTACTTCCGCCAAACGGCGTATACCTGACCAGCGCAAGTATATTGTCGGACGAAGGCGGTCAAACATACGAGAGCATAACGAACGTCGGCGTAAACCCGACCGTATCGGAAGGCGGAGCGGCAATCAAGTGCGAAACATACCTGTACGACTTTGACGAGAAGATTTACGGCAAAGAGGTAATAATAAATTTTTACGACAGTATCAGGGGCGAGCGCAAGTTCAAGGATACGGACGCGCTAAAGCGCCAGGTAACAAGTGACATTGAAACAGGGAGGACGTTATGGAAAAAATTAATGTTGCAGTAGTAGGTTGGGGAAATGTAGGAAAGCAAGCCGTAAAGGCCGTAAACGCCGCGCCTGATATGGAACTTGTGGGAGTCGTCAGAAGATCGGTAAGCGGCGACTCGGCGCGCGCCGGTCATGTCAGAGCCGTAGAGGACATCAAGGAGCTTGGTAAGGTTGACGTCGCGCTGCTGTGTACTCCAACCCGCGCGGTAGAAGAGGAAGCCTCCAAGTACCTGGCCATGGGCATAAGTACTGTGGACAGCTTCGACATCCACTCCGGCATCGTTGACCTTCGCGGCAAGCTCGGCCCCATAGCGAAAGCAAACGGAGTTGTGTCCGTAGTAGCCGCAGGATGGGATCCGGGCAGCGACTCGGTCGTGCGCACTCTCATGGAAGCAATGTCTCCCGGCGGAATTACATACACCGATTTTGGGCCCGGCATGAGCATGGGCCACTCGGTTGTGGCGCGTTCCGTGGCAGGCGTGGCCGATGCTCTGTCGCTGACAATACCGCTGGGAACGGGCGTGCACCGCCGCCTTGTGTACGTGCAGCTCAAGGAAGGCGCAAGCTTCGAGAAGGTAGAGGCCGACATCAAGACCGACCCGTACTTCCGTCACGACGAGACCCGCGTCATGCAGGTCGACGACGTTCAGGCTCTGGTGGACATGGGCCACGGCGTAAGCATGAGCCGCAAGGGCGTATCCGGGCAGACACACAACCAGATGCTGCAGTTCAACATGCGGATCAACAATCCGGCGCTGACTTCACAGGTAATGGCGTCGTGCGCCAGAGCGTGCAAGCGTTTGCCCCCGGGCTGCTACACCATGATAGAAATCCCTGTGGTAGACCTGCTTCCAGGCGAAAGGGAAGGTCATATTCACAGACTGGTATAAATACCAAGTTTCAGTAACAAAGACCCACGCATAGCCGCGAGGGTCTTTGTACTTTACAGCGTATACTGCCTCAGCCCTTCGGCAAGGCTGAACGTTGAGACTTCCTCAATGTCGACAGCGAAAATTTTGAATATCGGATTCTCCGGCGAGCCATAGATATTCTTGATGAGGGGGTTTTCATCCAAGGCACGGACTTTCAGCGCGCTATCCTCAACGAAAGCCACTTTTCCGCTGATGGATAAAACCGGCGAAAAATCCTTTCCATATGTGCAGAATGAAACATAGGGATCCTTGTTCATCTGCGAATATACGGGTTTTTCGCTGCTGGTGCAAAAGTATGCCTTCTTGCCTTCCGTAAACAAGCACTGGAAAACACGTGTCCGCACATGTTCACCGTCCTTTGTGGCAAGCACACCGGCGGGGTCTTTCGCCAAGATACTTACATAGTCAACCATTTCCACACCTCCGTAAACTGGATTGACTGTGCCAATCCTATATATAGTGAAACAACTTGAAAAGCGAACCAATATTTTCTGGAAGCGTCGGCCTACTGCCGCCGACGTTCCACAAAGAAGGCGCTTTAGCGCCGAGCAAATATTGGTCTGATATTGAAGTTGTTTCACTATATTAGAATAACGTTATGCTGATGTATTGTAAATAACGCACTTTTCCGTAACATAGTTACCGGATGGATACCATGGAGGATGTATGCCAAGATCGCGGAAACCGCCTGATTGTCCGGTTGAGATAACACTATCTCTTATCAGTGACAAGTGGAAGATATTGATTGTGCGTGACTTGCTGGTTCAAACCAGGCGTTTTGGGGAATTGAAGAGGTCGCTG
Organism: Defluviitaleaceae bacterium; assembly: GCA_009780015.1. Classification (GTDB taxonomy): domain Bacteria; phylum Bacillota; class Clostridia; order Lachnospirales; family WRAA01; genus WRAA01. The sequence goes on from WRAW01000025.1 coordinate 7,563, forward strand.
AACGGCATTTCACAGAAGGTACTGACCCAGAACCTTAGAGAGATGGAGGCCGACGGCCTGATCGTCCGCAAGGTATACGCCGAAGCTCCGCCAAGGGTGGAGTACAGCCTAAGCGAAACAGGCGCAAGCCTAAGGCCGGTTATCGACGCGATGTATCATTGGGGAGAGGCATACAAAACGGGGAACCTTTAAAGGTTCCCCGTTTTGTGATACAGGTTCTTAAATTAACGTGATTCCGACGAACAAAAACCGTTCGCCAAACTTTGATCAAATCCGCACAATTTGCGGAAAATCACCGCACTCCATGCCCTACGGCACGTCAAAGAATTCTGCCGATAACCTGAAAAGCGCTTCGTGTTTTCAGCCGCTTACGCGGCTGGTTCGATTCAGTCGAACTCAGGTTAAATTATGAATGATAGGATAAGTTGTATGACAGCGGTAAGGGTGATATTTAACATACCGAGATACAGCAGATCGTATGAGCGTATACGCGCTTTTTCACGTTCTTCCATGTAGCGTTCGCTAAACGTGGAGTGATCCAGCAAGTTATCCCGCTTAAAAAACTGGAATACCGGCCCCATCACCAATGTCAGGAGCCCCGCAACGGTTAGCAATACCCCAACGTAGAAGTTTGCGGTAAAAACGTAGGCCGGGGAGAGAACCCCGTGCATGTACAAGGCATAGAACAGGCTCAGAAACGCTACTGCCGCTATCATAACAGCCGACATTTTAATGAGCCTTAACAAGTTTTTCATGCCGCGGTTATCCTGTTCTACTTCTTAACCAGGTGACAGGCTACCTTCCTGGTTTCGGAGATTTGATTCAGTACGGGGTCTTGATCCTTGCAGACATCCTGGCGCATGAAGCATCTTCCGTAGAAGCGGCAGCCTGGAGGCGGACTGATAGGGCTTGGTACGTCGCCTTCGAGGATTATGCGCTCGCGGTGGACATCCACATTGGGAACGGGGATGGCACTAAGCAAAGCCTTGGTATAAGGATGCAAGGGGTCTTTGAAGATGGAGGCATAGTCCGACATCTCGACGATCTTGCCAAGGTACATAACCGCGATGTTGGTGCTCACGTGCTTAATTACCCCAAGGTCGTGAGAAATGAACAGATATGTAAGCTTCATCTCCTTCTGGAGTTCGTCCATCAGGTTTAGTATCTGAGCCTGTATTGACACGTCAAGCGCGGAGACTGGCTCGTCCTGCACGATGAAAGAGGGTTTAAGCGCAAGGGAGCGCGCGATGCCGATGCGCTGGCGCCTTCCGCCGTCAAGCTCGTGCGGGTATACATTTTCGAGACGCGCGGCCAAACCTACGGTGTCCATGAGCTGTAGAACCTGCTTGTGCAAGTCCTGCTTTGAGGACGCTTTCTTGTTGATTATAAGCGGCTCTGCGATGATTTCAGACACGCTCATACGCGGATTAAGCGACGCGAACGGGTCTTGGAACACAATCTGCGCGTGTTCGCGGAAATTGCGCATCTTGTTCTTGTCGTAGTTGAGTATGTTCTCTCCACTGAAGATTACTTCGCCGGCGGTTGCGTCGACCAGTCGCAAAACTACCCTTCCTGTGGTGGACTTGCCGCAGCCCGACTCACCGACAAGCCCGAGCGTTTCGCCGCGGTTGATTGTGAAGTCGATATCGTCTACGGCGTGCAGCGGGCCGCGCTTGGTCTTGTAATACTTTTTTAGATTCTTAACTTCCAACAATTTTTCCGGCAAATCACTCACCTCCTGTCGTATCGGAAAATAGCAGGCATTTCACACGATGATTTTCGCTGACGTTGACATATTCGCTTGGCGCGGCTTGCATACATATGGGCTTTGCCACGTCGCAGCGCGGATGGAATGGGCAGCCGGACGGCAAGTCCATCGGGTCGGGCATGAATCCCTTAATGGGTTTGAGGCTGTCCTCGTCCTTCTCAATATCGGGCAGGGAGTTGAACAGGCCGATGGTGTAAGGATGCTTGGGATTCCTGAACAGGTCGTACTTGTCGCCGATTTCCACGACGCTTCCGGCGTACATGATGGCCACTTTGTCGCATATATCGGCGACAATGCCAAGGTCGTGGGTAATCATTATCATGGATGTGTTGAACTCACGCTTGAGGTTCTTCATGAGCTCGAGAACCTGAGCCTGGATGGTAACGTCCAGGGCTGTGGTGGGTTCGTCCGAGATAAGCAGCTCGGGGTTGCAGGCCAGCGCAATCGCGATGACCACCCTCTGGCGCATTCCGCCGGAGAACTGGTGAGGGTATTCCCTGGCGCGCTCCGAGCGGATGCCGACCTTTAGGAGCATTTCCTCGGCTTTTGCAAGCGCTTCGGCGGCGGATACCTTTTCGTGCAGAAGTATAACCTCGGCTATCTGGTCGCGCACAGGTATGACCGGGTTAAGGCTTGTCATCGGGTCTTGGAATATCATGGATATTCTCTTGCCGCGCACATTGCGCATTGCGGCGTCGGATTTTTGCGTAAGGTCTTCACCGGCGAAGTTTATCCGTCCCCCTACAATCTTGCCCGGAGGGTCGGGAACAAGCCGCATTATACCAAGAGCGGTGGTAGTCTTGCCCGCCCCGGTTTCCCCTACAAGTCCGATGGTTTCGCCGCGTTTGAGCGACAGGTTAAGATTGTTGACGGCGCGGACTGTACCGTCCTCCGTAATGTAATGAATGGATAGGTCCTGGATGTCCAGCAATGCCTCATTACTGGCTTGTGCTGTATTTTCCGGCATATCGTCACCTCGTAGTTATTAAACTTCCCGCACAACCGCTAAACGGTGGCGCATGACCTGTTTTTCCCCGTATGCAGGGAAATCGACTTGTAAGCCCGGCATTTGTCAGCTATGCGGGAAGTTTGTTCGGTTAATTGGGTTATTTCTTCAAACGCGGGTCGAAGGCGTCGCGAAGACCGTCGCCTATCATGTTCAGCCCAAATATTACGGTAGCTATCGCAACACCCGGGAACATTACCATGTGCCAGTGGTCGCGCATGAACCTGCGGCTTTCGGCAAGCATCGCGCCCCACTCGGGCTGCGGCGGCTGTATGCCAAGGCCGATAAAGCTAAGGGCGGCGGCCGAGAGGATCGCTCCCGCCATACCCATTGTGGCTTGTACGATGATTGGAGCCATACAGTTCGGCAGAATATGCCTGGTAATGATGCGGAAGTTGTTGGCGCCAACGGAGCGCGCGGCTTCGATGAACTCCTGTTCACGAACGCTTAACACGGAAGCGCGGACAATACGGGCGTAACCCGGTATGCCGGCGACGCCGACCGCAATCATTACGTTTCTTAGTCCCGGCCCGAGCGCCGCGACGATAGACACGGCCAGCAACAGGAAGGGAATGGCCAGCAGTATGTCAATAATGCGCATTATAACGTTGTCGATGATTCCGCTGTAATAGCCCGACAGCGCGCCAAGGGTGACGCCTGTAACCATGGAGATACTTACTACAACGAAGCCGACATATAGAGATATTCTTGCGCCGTGGGCGATTCTCGCGAAGATGTCGCGACCGAAGTTGTCGGTTCCGAAAATATGTTCTCCGCCCGGCGGAGCGAATGTGTTGCCAAGGTCTTGAATGTCATAGCCTGGGTTTATAGCGTCTGCGGGAGCTAATATTTCCGCAGAGAGAGCGAGTATTATTAGCGCTATGATTATGAACAGGCCAAACATTGCTGTCCTGCTCTTTCTGAAGCGCTTCCAGACGTCGTGCATCTGGCTGCGCTTCTTACGCGGCTTGGCGTCCGCGTTTACGCCGACCGGAGCTTCGTCTACAGCGACTTTATTAGTTAACATACGGGCGCCTCCTTATTTATACTGGGATCTGATCCTGGGATCGACAAACGCGTAAAGGATGTCTACCAGCAGGTTTACGAAGCTGAACACAAGAGCCAGCAGAAGCACACCGCCCTGGATTATGGGGTAGTCGCGCCGCTGTATCGACTCGACCATGAAGCGGCCAAGACCTGGGATAGCGTAGATTGTTTCGGTAAGTATCGCGCCGCCCAACAGAAGGCCGAATTGCAGGCCGACCACGGTAATAACGGGTATCAGAGCGTTTTTGAGCGCGTGAGAGACTATAATCTTGGATTCCTTCTGTCCTTTGGCTCTGGCTGTACGGATGTAATCCTGGCGGATGACCTCCAGCATACTCGAGCGCGTCATACGCATTATGATCGCGGCGGAGGATATTCCTATGGTGAAGCTGGGCAAGACCCAGTGCATAGGCGTTTCAAATCCGGTAGTCGGGAACCAGCCCAGGTTGACGGAGAATAGGATTATCAGCATCATTCCCAGCCAGAAGTTGGGGATAGACACGCCCAAAAGCCCGATGATTGTGGCTCCGTTGTCGAATATGGTGTATTGTTTGACTGCGCTGAGTATACCCAGCGGGATGCCTATCAGGACGGAAATGACGACGCTCATGGCCGCTAACTGCATGGTGGTCGGGAATCTAAAGCCTATTTCCTCTAATACGGGTCTGCCTGTAGTAAAGGAAGTACCGAAGTTGAACTGCATCGTGTTGGCCACGAACATGCCGAACTGAACCAGGAACGGCTGGTCAAGCCCAAGTTCCGCGCGAAGATTTACGATATCTTCTTGAGCCGCTTGATCGCCCAGGATCATCATCACAGGGTCGCCCGGAGTAATATATGTCAGCGTAAATATGACGAACATTACACCAACAAGTACGGGTAACATCATACCCAGTCTTTTTAAGATAAATTTGTGCATATACTCGCTCCTTTCTATGTTTAGTTGGTCTAGTGTACGTCTTGGTTTTTTCTTGTAACAGCATGGGATATGCTGCAATTTTATTTGAAAACTTTATGTATTTGCATACGTAGTTTGCAATGTTGGTAATTTGTAAAAGCAGTTGCCCCGCCGGAATCGGCGAAGCAACTGCGTTACAATAAGGATTTCAAGATTCAGATTTAGTTAATCCTACTCGAAGTAAACTTCCCAGAGCCATGGGCTGCCTGTCGGAGCGGGGAAGAAACCTCTGACTTCGGGAGTGGTTACGATAAGCTCTTCGCCGAAGTGCAGGAAGATGTGCGGAAGCTCTTCGCGGATCGCGTTTTGAAGATCAGCGTAGATTTGGGCGCGTCTGACCGGGTCAAGCTCGCCTTTTCCTTCCTCGATAAGTCTGTCGATTTCCGCGTTTACAGTAAAGCTGCGGTTGCCCGGAGCTCCCACGTTGCGGGAGTGGAAGAGCATGTCGACGCCAAAGTGCGGGTCTGGCTGCGAGATCCAGCCAAGCATGAACATGTCGTGCTCACCGGCTGCCGTAGCTTCCAGATATGTTCCCCACTCGATTATTTCGACTTCTACGTCGATGTTAACCTGACGAAGTTGGCTTTGTACAAGCTGGGCAACGTCGGCGCGCGCTTGGTTGCCGGCGTTTGTCCAGAATCTGAGGCTAAGGCCGTCGGGGAAGCCCGCTTCGGCCAGGAGTTCGCGCGAGCGGTCAAGGTCAAACTCGAACGGCTCGGTAGCGATGGACATGTCGTGCAGGGTGGTGAGCGGGCCTGTGCCCGGCATACCGGTTCCTGCGAAAGCATTGTCAATTATAGGCTGAAGCTGAAGAGCGTGGGCAATAGCCTGGCGGACGCGGATGTCCGCGAGAGGGCCGCTGGCCGTGTTAAATCCAATATAGTTGTAGCTGAAGTTGAGGTGTCTGTGCAGCACTACGCTGTCGGTCTCTTCCGCTCTTTGAACGTCGGTTGGAAGGATGCTAAAGCCGATGTCGGCGTTGCCTGTTTCAACTTCGATGAAGCGGATCGGCTGCTCGGGGATTACGCGGAAGGTTATCTGCCTGAGGTGCGGAAGCTCTCCCCAGTAGTTTTCATTGCGGACAACAACTGTTCTGTCGCCGAGAACCTGGCTGTCAAAGATAAAGCGGCCGGTTCCCACCGGATTTTCGTGGAAGCCGTCGAAGCCGAGTTCGCGGGCTACGTTTGCGTTAACGATACCTAGCTGGCCGGTTGAAAGAGTATGGAGGATCGGCATGAAAGGCTCGCTGAGATGAAGTGTTATGTTGTGATCGTCGTGAATTTCAACGTATTCGATCATTTCAAACATAGAGCGGGTATGAGTCGACTCGATTGCGCGCTCAATTGTAAAGCTTACGTCGTCGGCGGTGAACGGGTCGCCGTTGGAGAAATATACTCCCTGACGGAGCTCCATGTTAAGGGTCTGAGCGTCTTCAAAATCCCAGCTAACCGCGAGTCCCGGCTCAAGTTCCATTGTGCGCGGGTTAAGCGATACCAGTGTCTCGAAAATCATAAGGCGGATCTGTGCCGACGGATGATCGTTCATCATTACCGGATCCAACGTAACAGGAAATGCTCCGGTGAGGAATATCAACTCGTCGCGTACGTCGCTTGCAGCTTGGCCTCCGCCATCTGCGGGCGCGGTTGTGTCTGCGCCGTTACCGCCGGTTGTGCCGGCATCGGCCGGAGCCTGGTTTCCGGTAGCGCATGAGGTCAACGCCATAACGGCGACTACCAGCGCGGACATAGTTCTAATTAAACTTTTCTTCATTAATTAACCCCCTGTCTTAAATTGTCGTGAAATGACGCAAAAGTCCTTTAAAAAGCTCATCTCACGAACTTGGTGTTATTGTGTATGGTATAACATATCACATACGTAACAATTTTGCAATACTATTTTTTTGGATTCCATTGATTTGTTATATAGTAAATAATGAATATTTCCCGGGGATTATATTGACAAAAAATTGAATACATTCTATCATTAGCCTATGATGAAAAATGTTCATGTGGCCAATAATATAAGGGTAGGATTAAATATTTTTGTATGAAAATTTAGGAGAGCGGGGACGACATACAATGAGAACTACTTCCAACGTATATACCGACTTGGCCATGGAGGCGGCGGGCGACTGCGGCGACGAGCTGGACGGCGTGACGGTAATGTCCGAGGAGGACGGCGAGGCGGGGCTTGTTACGACCACCGTCCATATTCACAATGAGGAAGGCGAACGGCAGCTACGCAAGTCAATCGGCACATACATCACGCTTGAGTCACAGTCTCTGATGGAGAATGACCCAACGGCCCACGAGGTCATAATAAAAGAACTCTCGCGCAAGCTGGGAGAACTGCACAATCTGGGCAAGGACGACGTTGCGCTGGTCGTGGGTCTGGGCAACTGGAACGTTACGCCGGACGCCCTGGGGCCTAAGACGATTGCGCGCGTGCTTGTAACTCGGCACATAACGGGAACCGACGCGGTGGCGCGCGATATCGAGGATTGTGTGCGTCCGGTGTGCGCGGTGACGCCCGGCGTAATGGGTCTGACCGGAATAGAGACGGGCGAGATCGTGCGCGGCATTGTAGACAGGGTGCGCCCTAGCCTTGTCGTAGCCATTGATGCCCTGGCCGCGCGAAGCATCAGCCGTATCAACTGCACAATCCAGATGTCCAACGCGGGCGTAAATCCGGGTGCGGGTCTTGGCAACAAGCGTATGGAACTAAGCTCGAAGACGCTTGGCGTACCCGTTATCGCCATCGGCGTGCCTACCGTGGTAGATGCCGCCACCCTCATCAGCGACAGCCTGGACTATATCCTCGACGACATGATCGAGCAGGGCGGCTGCTCAGAGTTTTACAACATGCTCAAAGACCTTCAGGCGCAGGAGAAGCACGGCATTGTACAGGAAGCCCTTACGCCTTACGCCGGTAATATGTTCGTTACCCCCAAAGAAGTCGACGCCGTTATCGGCAGACTTGCGGGTATTATTGCCAATTCATTGAATATCGCGCTGCATCCCGGCATAACGCTGGATGATATAAACAAGTATTTCTAAGGAGGATGAAATTATGAAGATTGCAGACAACGTCGCGGTGCTCGAGATCAAGGATGAGCGCGGCGCATACTGCCCGACCCTTGTTTGGGACGAGAATGAGGTGATCCTGATTGACACGGGTCTTCCCGGCCAGCTTGACCTGATCCGCGCGGCGATGGAGCCGCTGGGCTTCAAGCCGGAAGACATCACAAAGGTCATAATCACCCACCAGGACATGGATCACATCGGCTGTGTAAACGAGCTGCGAGCCCTTGGCGCCAAGGCGCTCGCCCACAAGGACGAGGTGCCGTACCTTGAGGGCGAATTGATGCCCGTACGCCTGGCGGATATGGCCGAAGATATTGAAAAGCACGGCTCAAACTGGAGCGGTGAACGCGAATATTTCGAGAAGGCGAAGGCCGACGCGCCCAAGTACTATATAAAGGTCGACCGCAAGCTAAGCGACCGCGAATACCTGGACTGCTGCGGAGGCATAGAAATAATACATACGCCGGGGCACATGCCGGGGCATATCGCGTTGCACCTTCTGAAAGACAATATAATTGTAGCGGGCGACGCCGCCAACATCATCCATGACAAATTCATCGGCCCGAACCCTGTATTTACAAACCAGGAAAGAATGCCGCAGGCAAATGAATCATTTGAGAAGATAAGGTCGCTAAGGCCAAAAATGATAGTATGTTTTCATGGAGGGATACACTTCGAGAAATAAGGAGCGGCTTAAAATTAATCAACCAGGAGGTTTTATTATTGCCAAACGCATTGATAATGGAGGCCCAAGACGATGTGGCCATGGTGACGTCGAAAACCATTGAGGGCGAAAGCGTGGTATACTTGGCCGACGACGGGAAGAGGCAGGTTGTCGCCGCACAAGACATACCCGTTTACCATAAAATCGCTCTGAGGGACATCCAAAAAGGCGGCGTAGTCCGCAAGTATGGCCATATCATAGGCGAAACCACACAGGATATTCTGATCGGCGCTCATGTGCATACCCACAATATTGACAGCACGGCAAAGAAGGAGTGATTGCGGTGAATTTCCATGGGTATAAAAGATCTGACGGAAGGGTAGGAATTCGCAATCATGTGCTTATACTGCCGGCAAGCGTTTGCGCGTCCGACACGGCGCGCATGGTCGCGAATCAGGTAACAGGAGCCGTAAGCTTCACAAACCAGCTTGGATGCGCTCAAGTTCCTTCGGACGCGCAGTTTACGCTGGATGTTCTGGCCGGATTTGCCGCCAACCCCAATGTATATGGAACTATCATACTGGCGCTCGGCTGTGAAAACTGCCAGCGCGACATAGTAGCCGAGGCGATCGGGGCGCGTACCGACAAGCCGCTTAAATCCTTCGTCATCAGGCACGAGGGGGGAACGATCAAGACTATCGAAAAGGCTGTGCGCTGCGCCAGGGACATGGTCATAGAGGCCAGCGTTCTCCAGAGAGAGGAGTGTTCCGTCACAGACCTGATCCTTGGTACCGAGTGCGGAGGAAGCGACCCCACTTCGGGTATCGCCGCCAACCCCGTCATTGGAAAACTCAGCGACACGCTTGTTGAAAAGGGTTCTACGTCCATATTGTGTGAAACGCCTGAACTTATGGGAGCGGAGCACATACTTGCAAAAAGGGCCAAGAATCGTGAGGTTCATGACCGTATATACGAAATTATAGCACGTTACGAACAGCACTTTATCAACAACGGCGAAAACGTACGCTACGGCAACCCAACGGTCGGGAACAAGTCCGGCGGCATAACAACTCTTGAGGAGAAGTCGCTGGGCTGTATATATAAAGCCGGAAGCGCAACCATCAACGCGGTCTACGATTACGCCAAGCAGATCGACCCGGCCGACAAGGGATTAATTATAATGGACACACCCGGTAATGATCCGGCTTCTATTGCCGGGATGATAGCGGGTGGGATGCAAATTTGCGTATTTTCTACCGGACACGGAACGCCTCTGGGCTCTCCAATAGTACCTGTAATCAAAATAACCGCTAATCGCGATACATATCAAATAATGGAAGACGATATTGATTTTGACGCGAGTCCGGTATTTTTCGCAGAAAAGACCGTCGAGGAGGTAAGCGGCAAGCTGATGTCGGCGGTTATGGACGTTTGTAACGGCAAGCTTACAAAATCCGAGGTGTTGGGCTTTAATGAAACGGCTGTCATGCGCGCGTGCAATTATGTCTAATAAATATATTAATGAAACAACTTGAGAGTTGTTTCATTAATAAAAACTTGTGCGGCTCCCCGGGCTAAATCCCGGGGAGCCGTAATTATGTGTTATAGTCAATCAACCTGAAAACAGTCCAAGAAAACGCAGGATTTTTTTCGCTGGATTAGAAGAAAGGTTCCCGGTGTACCCATAGGTACGCCGGAGTTCTTTCGACGACGTACAGCGGAAAAGACAAATTTTCTTGGACTGTTTTCAGGTTGATTGACTATAGTGACGCTACAGGGAATTATTTATGCTGCCCATGCGGTTTGGGCGGCTTCAAAATTTCTTTGACTTTCGTGTCGAAAGACTATATAATTGAAGCGATTATGTAACTTGAGTTCGGCGAAGCCGAACCAGCCTTATAAGTGTAAAATCAGGCATAAATCTTGCAAGAAAAGCCCTTGCTAAATATTTAACCATCCGAAAACTATGCGGTGATGAAAGCTATCGTTAAATCTTCATAGAAAGCGTCAAAGTCCTGCTTGGCCTTGATGTTGATGTAACACCTAAAATCCTACCAGAGTTTGGTATTAGTCCAAAACGGTGGATTATAGATAGAACTTTATACAAGAAAGGTTGTGTAAAATGGCTTTAGTTAGTTGTCCCAAATGTATATAGAAACAATGTCAGTAACACAGGCAAATGTCCAAATTGTGACTGTGATATTGCAAAGGAATTAGAAAGAAAGAAGGATATAATAGGCGTATATCCATGCCCTGAATGTGGCCATAAAACTCAAACAAGAAAAAAACTAGCTGAAGACTTCTACGGCAACAAAAAAAATTATTACCGTACTCATCATGTCAGTAATTGCGAGAAATGTGGTTACAATATTTATGATCATGTGGTAAAGGAACGCAAAAAGAACGGATTATGTGAACTTTGTGGTGTTGGAAAGACAAGAAGGATTAGCGTAAAAAAAGAAGGACACGGCGGCATGAGCAGAAAGATTTCTGATGAATATATCTACTGTGATATTTGCGAATATAAAAAAGAGCTTGGCAGCACTTATAATAAATACTAGAGCGTACTTTTGCTTGGATGAATGGCTCTCGCAGAATATCGAGAGAATATGAAATCAAAGCGCTATATGCAGAGAATATCGTTATGGTTTCGCTTCTGCATGCTTGGCTTAGGCGTTATTGAACACAAGTTTTCACTTATGCAAATATTTCACGGAGAATTTATGGAACAGATACAGATAAAGGCACACGCGAAGATAAACCTTGCTATTGATGTTCTTTCAAGGCGGCCTGACGGCTACCACAATCTGCGCATGGTTATGCAGAGCTTGGCTTTTCATGACACGCTGGTGATAACGAAGTCGCCGGAATGCGCCGTTACTCTGGCTTGTGACAGTCCGCGCGTTCCGTCGGACAAGTCCAACCTTGCCCACAGAGCCGCGGAGAAGATGATTGAGACGTATTCTCTGCGGACGGGGGTACATATCGAAATACGAAAGATAATACCTGTCGCCGCGGGTCTGGCCGGCGGGAGCAGCAACGCCGCCGCTGTCCTAAACGGCATGAATGCGCTGTTCAGGCTTGGACTCGCGAAGGACGAGCTTGCCGCCGTAGGCAAGGGTATCGGAGCGGACGTGCCGTACTGCGTATTTGGAGGAACCATGCTGGCCGAGGGCGTCGGCGATATACTGGCGCCTCTTTCGCCGCATCCTCGCGTAAGCGTCGTGCTGGCAAAGCCGCCGATAGAGGTTTCGACCGCGCAGGTATTCCGTGATTTTTCGCAGACCAGGGTGGCCCCAGACATCCGCCCGGATATCTCCTCGATAATGAGCGGCCTGGATTTATCCGATATACGCGAGATATCGCGCGGAATATCCACCGGTATGGCTAACGTGCTCGAAAGCGTAACCGCCGCAGCATACCCGGTTATTGACGACATAAAGGCTTCCCTGCTCAGGCATGGAGCGGAGTGCGCGATTATGAGCGGAAGCGGGCCAACGGTTTTTGCGTATTTTATTGATGAAGAGTATGCCGTGGCGGCCGCGCGCAGCGTGCGGCGCGAGATTCCAAGTATTGATGAAATATTTGTTACTTCAATATAGTGAACGTTATTTCAATCCGTAACTGCGGCGGCCGGGAAGCGCAAAGCCTTGCGCTTTGCACTTTTCTTCGCATTTACGGTTTCAAAGTACGTTTATTATGAGAACCTGTGTTCATAGGATGGGAACGGCGTCTTAGCGGTCGATTTTCCGCCGCTCGTCGTTGGTTCCTCCTAGATTGGCGAAAAATTGCCTCGCTAATACGCCATCCCAACCTATGAACACAGGTTCTGAGAATGATCTCTTATGGTGATTTGTTATGGACAAGGATGACAACAGCAGATTTTTCTCGTCGCGTCCAAATACGCGTGATACTCTACGCCAGTATGAGTCGCACAGGCGTCGAAACAGGCCGCGTCACAAACAGCCTGCTTTGGATAACGACAGGGATGCCCCGCCTCGGCCTGGGAACAGAGGGCCCGACCGCGATTCGGCGAAGCCTGCCGCGCGAGCCGGACAGCGTTCGCGCGGACGCCCCAGGAGTTTAAGATTACCAAGATTCGCTTTTCCGGCCATTGTCGTCGCGGGCGCGAGAATAACGGGCGTTGCCGTCGTTGCCGTATGCTTGCTCGTTGTGGGCGTAGCGGCGTTCGGACTGTGGATGACTACCGGGGACAACGCGCTGGAAGTCTTCGTGGGCGGCGAATCTGTAGGATTTATAGCCGAGAGGGACACTACGGCCGAAGACCTGGCCGCGCAGGTAGAGACCGCCATTAGCGTGACTATAGGCACAAACGTAGTGCTGGATCAGGAAATCACTCTCGAGGCCGCGCGCGCGCCGTCGCCGTCGGACGTATTGCATCGCCCCGATATTATCCCGATAATACGTGACAATGTGACGTTTCGAGCCGAGGGTTTCGTGATACAGGTAGACGGTGCCGAGCTTGGCTTGCTCAGGAATCGGGAAGCCGCCGAAGGCGTGCTGAGCGGAATCATACAGCGCAATATGCCGGACGGCGTAGAGATTGTCGGCCAGCCGGCATTTGCCGAAGACGTAACCATTCAGAGCCGCTTCATGAGCGAAGACGCGTTTGAAAGCGCGGAGGTTGTGATTGCGCGCCTGAATCAGGAACGTCCGGTCAGCCACACCTATACTGTGCAGTCTGGCGACAACATGTCCATGATTGCCTCGAACTTTGGTATGTCTCTTGAGGAAATTTTTGAAGCTAACCCCGCCATCAATCCGGCCAACCCCGCGCTAAGCATCGGCCAGATCGTCAACGTAGTACAAATGACGCCTACGCTTAGTGTGAGTACCGTGGAGGTCAGCGTAACAAACGAAGAAGTGCCCTACGGCACGGACACAATCTCAAACCCCACTCACCAGAACACATTCCGCGCCGTAAGACAGCAAGGACATACCGGCGTAATGGAAGTCACCAGACACATCACCAGGATAAACGGCGTTATAGTCGGTTCGGAGATCATAAGCGAGAATATACTGCAGGAGCCGGTCAATGAACTGGTAGAGGTAGGTACGAGGAATTAGGACTAACTTACGTAAATTTCGCATATACATAGCTATCTCGATAACAATATCATACTTGAAAGAGCCGGGTACAGGGGCTGTGCCCCTGACGGGGTTTGGGGCAGCGCCCCAAGGTTTTGACCTCTAATCTTTGACGAAAGGACTGCATCGAATGTTGATAGTGCAGAAATTTGGCGGGTCGTCGGTGGCCGATGTGGGCAGGATATACAACGTCGCCGACCGGATAGCCACTGCCTATAGGGAAGGCCACGAGGTTGTGGTGGTTGTGTCGGCGCAGGGCGACACAACCGACGACTTGATCGCAAAAGCGCACGAGATCACCGACCGGCCGTCGCGCCGCGAAATGGACATGCTGCTGGCTACGGGCGAACAGCAGTCCGTTGCCTTGACGACGATGGCGCTGCAAAGCCGGGGCTTGCCGGCAATTTCGCTGACGGGATGGCAGGCCGGCGTGGCTACGTCCAGCGCGCACACGGTCGCCCGTGTCAAGAAGGTCAACCCGCAGCGTATTCTCAACGAGCTGGAAAAGAACAATATCGTAGTTGTGGCGGGCTTCCAGGGCTATAGCCCAAGTGACGACGTAACGACGCTCGGCCGCGGAGGTTCCGACACTACGGCGGTGGCGCTTGCCGCTGCGCTCTCTGCGCAGCTTTGCGAGATATACACCGACGTCGAGGGCGTGTTTACCGCCGACCCCAGGATCGTCAAGAGCGCCCGCAAACTCGATGAAATAAGCTACGACGAAATGCTTGAGCTGGCGTCGCTGGGGGCAAAGGTGCTGCACAGCCGCAGCGTCGAGCTGGCCAAAAAGTACAACGTAAACCTTGTAGTGCGCTCAAGTCTGACGAGCGCGCCCGGAACATATGTCAAGGAGGTAGGCAGCGTGGAAAATGTGATGGTGAGCGGGATCGCGCTCGACAAAAATGTCGCGCGTGTCACGATTGTAGGTGTAAAGGATGAGCCGGGAATAGCGTTCAGAGTGTTTTCACTGCTCTCGAAGCGCAGCATATCCGTGGATATTATTATACAGTCCGTCGGCAGCGCTCATACCAAGGACATCATGTTTACGGTGGATCGCGCGGTACATCGCGAAGTTTTGGATATATTGGAGGAAAACAAGCGGCACATTATGTACGAACACATCGTCAGCGACGACGGCGTCTGCAAACTCTCGATAGTCGGCGCGGGAATGGTCTCAACCCCCGGCGTCGCCACGCTCATGTTCGAGGCGTTGTCCGACTCCAATGTAAACATTGACGCAATTTCAACTTCCGAAGTCAAAATATCTGTGCTGCTCGACGAAAAAGACGCCGACAAAGCGGCTAACGCCGTACACGACGCTTTCATCGACACAAACATGAGGTTCAAAGGCTAACTTTGTCATTTACACAGGTTTTAAGACAAGGTACGATACCGGTCGGAACATAGTCAGCCACTTGACATTTCGGCGATTTTTGCGGCTTCTATAATTTAATAATGACGGAAATATAGTGATTTGGAGATGAGGTCAGGCTAATTTTACATGATACATCGCCAAAACTCAGGGCATACTACATAATATACGTAACAACAAACCTTGAGGAGGGCGATATACTTGAATATTAACTGCACAGAAAACTGTTCGTACCAGCATGAAGGCAAGTGCGGGCTTAACAACCTGTCCAACCTGATTGATCTAAGTTATTCGGGCAGCATGGCGTACATGCCGGCGGGGAATAGCTGCCCATACTATAGAGCTTGAACTTAGAACCTGCGGTCAATACCACTCAACGCTATCTGGAAGGCCAAACTCCACCCCACGAAGCCAAAATCGGGCTTCGTGGGGACCCCGGTTTTCCGCCACAGTCCACCCCATAAAGCCAAAACCAGGCTTTATGGGGACCCCGGGTCGTCAGTCGCTCCGCCTACGCTGGCGCTTCGGATGCTAAACGTGTGCCACCGGCACACAGCATCCTAGCGTACCACTGCGGGTACGCGTTGTCGCTCCTTCCTAGATTGGCGAAAAATCGCCTCTTCCAGCCAGCATTTCGGATATTGACCGCCGGTTCTTAGAGATTGCGAGCCTGTGATTACGGGCTCGCAATATTTTTGAAATGCTCACGATAATACATAATAACTTCCGCGAAGAGTTTGTCCGCGTCCAGAAATTCCCGTCCGGCTTGTGAAAGGCCGTATACCCCTTTGCGAGTGCGCTCGAACCAGCCGTATGCGTTTACGTACATTATGGAGTGGGCGTCCTTTTCGCTACCGTATGTATGCACAAGCCGCTTGGCTGAAAGCTCGCCGAAAGCCTCTATCGCGCACGCTATCCTTATCGCGCGTTCGCGGTAGGCTGTGTTAAGCTTCGTACGGATTGACCCGCCGACATTTTCCCCGGCTTTGCGCCCGGAAACCTCGCCCAGCAGCTTTGAAAGGGCGGCGCTGTTTGTTCTGCCGTGATAGTCAGGGAGCACGGCGACCTCCACATGTCTTCTCGGGCTGTCCATGGCTACAAACATCAGGCCCAGCCCAAGCCTCCGCACAAGGCGCACCATGTTTTTGTACGAAGCGGAGCGCGCGCTTCTTGGGCGCGGTACGCACAAAAACGTCAGAGAGGTCAGCGCTTGCCGCGCAAGCCCCTGGTACACCAGCCGGAGGACAAATGAACGTTTAAGCTCAACAATCACAACCTGATCTCCGGACGTCGCCACGACGTCGCACTTGCGCACCTCGGCGCTCACGGCAAACCCCATGCTTTCCAGATGAGCTTTCACCGGAGCGTACATATCGGTTTCTCTATATGTTGCTGACATCTTCCACACCTCATTTGTACCACTCTCATAAACATTATAGCAATTTTCGCATGAAGTCAAGAAAATAGGCACAAAATCGTATCCATCTATTGACAAGATACCGATATCCATTTAGACTTAAAGGGCGTGTTCCCACTAGCGAATGCGCATCTTTACAGCTTGACTTTCCGCCCTTCGTCGTCACCTCCTCCTAACGTACCCTCTGGGTACGCGTCGTCGTCGGTTCCTAGAATGGCGGAAAGTCAAACTGCAAATCTGCACATTCTTATAGTGGGAATACGCCCTGGCGGAACAAACAAATTCGTGCTTTCAAGTTGTCTAAAACTTTCATAATATAAAAATTGGTACAGCCTAAGTGGTTTTAGACAACGAAACGCGAACAAGCCGGTCTAAGGAGCGCGCATACATGAACTTCAAGAAGATTTCGATCAAAGCTTTTGGCCGGTACGTACCGCCGCGCGTGCTCACTAACGATGAACTTGGCGAAATGGTAGACACCGACGACGAATGGATATACTCCCACACAGGCATACGCAAGCGGCATATATCAACGGGCGAAAATACGTCCGATCTGTGTACTAAGGCGGCAAGGCAGGCGCTGCAACATGCCGGCGTCGCACCGGAGGATGTTGACATAATAATCGTAACGACTTCGACCCCGGATTACGCGCTGCCGTCCACGGCCTGCCTTGTGCAGTCCGGGCTTGGCGCGCGCAAAGCTTTTGCGTTTGACATATCGGCGGCGTGTGCGGGCTTTATCTACGCGCTTTCCGTGGCCGAAAAAATGCTTCGCTCGCCGCATTACCGTAACGCGCTGGTCATAAGCGGCGACGTGCTGTCCAAGATTGTGGACTGGAGCGACCGCAAGACATGCGTGATTTTTGGCGATGGTTCGGGGGCCGTGCTGCTAAGCGCCGCGGAGTCCTACACGGACGAGAGCTTCCTTATATCCGAAGACATACACTCCAACGGAGACAAGGCGATGTCGCTTTTTTGCGGTTACAAAGGCGTTTCAAACCCATTTTGCGCCTACGAGCCGGGTGAGGGCGACAAATTCATAAACATGGACGGACGGGCTATATTCGACTTTGTGACCAGGCAAATTCCTATAAGCGTCAACGCCGCATTGGAAAAGGCCAAGCTCGGTCTGAACGACATCAAGCTCGTTGTGCCGCATCAGGCCAACGCTCGCATTGTGGAGGTAGTGGCGAAGCGTATGTCATGCGGTATGGACAAGTTTGCGCTCAACATTGAGCGCTACGGCAACACCTCCGCCGCCTCGATGCCAATAGCGATATGTGAATTGCTCGAGACAGGCCGGATATCGCTGGGCAGCGGAGATAAATATGTGCTGACCGGCTTTGGCTCCGGGTTGACCTGGGGGTCATTGGTAATCGCTATGTAATTAATAATTTCTACTGGGGGGGGCTGCGTGAAAATACGCGAAATGAAGATTTCTGATTATGATGCCGTATATGCTTTATGGCGCAGGACTCCCGGAATGGGTTTGAACGACATTGACGACAGCCGTGAGGGCATTGAGAGTTTCTTGAAGCGAAACCCTCGCACTTGCTTCGTCGCCGAACCGGCAAGCGGATTGATCGGCGCAATTATGGCGGGTCACGACGGCCGGCGCGGATATATCTACCACACCTGCGTTGATCCGGCCTCGTGGAACAATCGAGTGGGAACAAGCCTGGTTGAAGCCGCTCTTGACGCGCTTCGCGGCGAGGGAATAAGCAAGGTCGCCCTTGTGGTGTTCGAGCGGAATGAGCGCGGGAATGGGTTCTGGGAGCGCATGGGTTTTTCAGTCCGAACTGATATTGTGTACAGGAATAAGGCTCTGCTCGAGATGGAGCGAATTGACACATAGGGCGTGTTCCCACTACACAAAACGTACATCTTTGCGGCGGATTTTGCGTCCTTCGCCGTTGTTAGTTCCTTGCGTACCCAAAAGTACGCAGCGTCTCTCACGCCTGGAACGGCACAAGATCACGCTCGCAAATATGTGCTTTCGGTAGTGGGAACACGCCATAGTCTAATAATTAAGGAGGTGTGCTATGTCGAGGTTTGCTGAATTGTTGGGGGTCAAGTACCCTATAATGCAGGGAGGAATGGCGTGGATTGCCAACGCGTCGCTGGCTTCGGCCGTGTCGGAGGCCGGCGGGCTTGGGATCATAGCGGCGGGTAACGCGCCGCCTGACGTGGTGCGCCGGGAAATATTGCAGACAAGGGAGCGCACGTCGAAGCCGTTCGGGGTGAATATAATGCTTATGTCGCCGTATGCCGACGAAATCGCCCGGCTGGTAATGGATGAGGGAGTGCATGTGGTGACGACAGGCGCGGGCAATCCTGCGCGCTACATGGAGGGCTTCAAGGCGCGCGGTATAATAGTCATACCGGTAGTGCCGTCCGTGGCGCTTGCTAAGAAGATGCAGAAGGTAGGCGCCGACGCGGTGATCGCCGAGGGTATGGAGGCCGGAGGACATATAGGCAAGCTGACCACCATGGCAATGACGCCGCAGATCGTGGATGCCGTGAGAATACCCGTCGTAGCGGCAGGCGGCATCGGCGACGGGCGCGGGTTTGCGGCGGCGTTCATGCTGGGGGCGCAGGGCGTGCAGATCGGCACGCGCTTTCTATTGGCGCACGAATGTACGATAGCCGAAAACTACAAGGAAGCCGTGATCGGCGCGAACGATATAGACACGGCGGTCACCGGAAACATAACCGGGCACCCAGTGCGCGTGATACGAAACGCGTTCTCGCGCCGGCTTGGGGAATACGAGTTTGTCACAAAGGAACAGAGGACGGAAGCCGCCAAGAAGGTTGAAGAGCTGGGCGCGGGCGCTCTCAAGCGCGCCGTGGACGGCGACCTGGCGGGAGGTTCGTTGATGGCCGGTCAGATTTCGGGGCTTGTGAACAAGCGGCAGTCCGCCGCTGAAATTATAGAGGAGCTCGTGAGCGAGTGCCGCGCGGCGCTTGCCGGGGCACAGAGCTTGTAACAGGAAGGGAGCCGTAAATTGGATATCGGCAAAGCGTTGCTGCTGGGCTGCTGCGTTATAAGCGCCGGGATCATTGTCGCCGGTTATATGATTGCCCGACAACTGCCCCCTTCCGCATACGGAAACCTGGATTATGAGGCAGCGGTAACAGAAGGGATACTTCAATCTGATGAATGTTTGGCTGAGATGGCGCCGGCGCCGGCCTCAATGCCGCAGGGCACGCTCTCAATACCGATGACTTCCTTTAGCGTACCCTGAGATGTAGACGTAGTGAACGTGCGTGTCACGAGAGTTGTGAATGGCCAGGAAACGTTGGATTACGACGAGAACGTGCCGATATCGGCGTTCCCGTTTGGGCTTGCGCGCCAGGGGGAAGGCGTCGTCGACTTCCATGTGGAGATACTGCATCCCATAACGGGTGAGGCATACCATCGCTGGACTCAGCAGATTGACTTTACTGCGGAAGGAAGTATCCAACTTGAAGAGCGCCTGACCGAGCGGGAAGGGGCGCGAGCCTTAATGCCGCCGGATATATATTCAATACCAATGCCTCACATCAGCGTGCCGGATGGCGTAGATGTGGTGAACCTGCGTGTTTCGAAGATTGTAAACGGCGAAAGTGTTCTTGAGTACGACGAGAATGTGCCGGTAACGGCGTTTCCGTTTGAGTCTGTGCGCCAGGGCGCAGTAGTAGCAACTCACGACTTAATAGTTGTATTGTGAATACTGTACCTCTCGTGAGAGGGGTATCCGCGTTATCCAGCAATTACAATATACCGGATTAATGGTAAAATGTTTGCCTAGGTAGCGAAGCAGTGGCATACTGTATATAGCTATAGAAAGGATGTGAAATGACATGGAACACACTTTCATAACTAAAATCCACATCGGGAAGGTTAGGCATCTTGAAAATATAGACATCGATATATCTAATATTCAGCGCAAGCATCTTATTCTCACAGGTAAAAACGGTAGTGGCAAAACGAGCTTGCTGAAGGCCATGCGTGATGTTGTGGCATATAAACAAAAAAGGATGCTATTAGGTTCGATCAATGATAAAAATCCAAGCGTTGAAGTTGTATATTCACAGAGAATCGAAAATTTCTCTAACTTTATATTTGTATACATTCCTACAAAGCGGAGCGCACTTGCTAGACCCACGGCAATAGAAATAATAAATATTAAAGAAAAGGCAAAAATAGACCAAAACGCAAACAAGGAATTCTTGAAATATATCCTAAGTTTGGATTATCAACTATATGGAGCTAAAGCTGACAATAATACAACGTTAGAAGCAAACCTGAGTAAGTGGTTTGATAACTTCTTAGGGGCTTTGCAACATATCTATGATTGTCAAGAATTGCGGCTTCACCGAGATACAAAAAATTTAGCATTTAGAATAGAAATGCCAGGGCGCGAACCTTTTGCTTTACACGAAATGTCTGATGGATATACTGCTTTTCTTAATATATATATGGAGCTTATGATGCGTTTGGAAAACACAGATGCTGTAGTAGACTACAAAAAATCTGCTATTGTAATGATTGATGAAATTGAAACGCACCTTCACGTTGAATTGCAAAAAAGGGTGCTTCCATTCTTAACACAAATGTTTCCGAATGTGCAATTTATTATAGCGACACATTCGCCGTTTGTGATGACTTCATTAGAAAATGCGATAGTCTATGATTTGGAAAAAAATGAACGGCTCGAAAAGCCGAGTTTTTATTCCTATGATACTGTGGTTGAATCATTTCTTGATACAAGCATGTATTCCAATGAACTACAGGGATATTTTGCACGTTATAAGGAATTATGCCTAAAGGAAAGAACAACCGAAGAAAATGATGAATTTTTGCAAGCAAAGGCAGAGTTGGAAATTAGAGCAATCCCTTCCACAGAGCTTTATATTGCGTTTCAAGAACTCGAAAAGAGGAGAAAGGCGGTAAAAAATGGTACACCTAAACAAAAGTGAATTGCCGCCTGGAATAATCATAAGCTCGGAAAATAGCTATCGCAAAGGTGAAGTGCTACAAATATTGGCAAAGGACTGCCATAATAAATGCTATATTTGTGAGGATAAGCCTACGACAATAAATGTAGAGCATATAGTTCCTCACCGTAGCGACCCGACGTTAAAATTTGACTGGAATAACTTATTTATTGCTTGTGGGCACTGTAACAATATAAAACTTGCAAAGTATGATGATATCCTTGACCCAACACAATGCGACCCTGAAGAGCATATAGCTCTTTCAGTTGAAATTGCGGACGATATTACAGAGCATGTACATGTGGTATCATTGAAAAGTGATAAATCTACATTGATGACAGAAAAATTGCTTAGACTGGTTTACAATGGAGGCTCTACTGATATAAAGAAGATTGAGTGTTCAAATCTTCGAAATTCACACTTGATGCCAAACATACGCCTTTTCTATCAGTACATACACGATTATCGTGATGAGCCTGATTTAGGGTATGACAGCAAGATACGTAAGGCGATTGACCGTTCTTCAATGTTTGCTGCATTTAAGCGAAAAATTATACGAGATGATCCTGAATTATCAAAAATATTTGCAGATGCGCTTGAATGAGGATTAATGCGGTTTCAATTTCTGTTAAATTTATGTGTTGCTGGAAACCTGTAAATATGGGATTTTCCTATAACCATTAGGTCGTGAAAGAGTATGTGTGCGGCAGGGCGAAGTCGTCACCGAGTTTCATGTAGAGATACGGCATTCCGTAACAGGTGAGATGTATCATCAGTGGAATCACTGGATTGGGAACCTGTGTTCAATACCGCTCAACGCCGTCTGGAAGGCCAAACTCCACCCCACGAAGCCAAAATCGGGCTTCGTGGGGACCCCCGGTTTTCCGCCACAGTCCACCCCATAAAGCCAAAACCGGGCTTTATGGGGACCCCGGGTCGTCAGTCGCTCCGCCTACGCTGGCGCTTCGGATGCTAAACGTGTGCCACCGGCACACAG
>WRAW01000026.1 GCA_009780015.1 Defluviitaleaceae bacterium
ACAAGATCACGCCGCGGCCGGACGAAGGCGTGGCTGCCATGCTGCAATCCGCCGGATTCGAGGACACAGCCCTTGTTACCACGTCCAAACACTCGCACGCCGCGCCGTTTGTAAACGCGGAAGAGGCTCAGTATCTTGTAATAGAGGACTCCTTTCCAAACGGTCGACCCGCGCTGGAAAAAGCGGGCGTGCTCTTCACGGAGCGCGCCGTCGTCGAGAAAGTGGAGAAAATGAAGGTAGGTACGTGCCTAAATCCTCTGCATACGGCTCTCGCGGTTTTTGGCTGCCTTCTTGGGTACACCAAGATCAGCGAAGAAATGAAGGACGAGCATCTTGTGAAGCTTATCGAACAAATTGGTTACGGGGAAGGCTTGCCGGTGGTCGTCAATCCCGGCATCATTGATCCGAAAGATTTCATCGCCGAAGTGCTTAACGTCCGTTTTCCTAACCCATTCATGCCGGATACGCCGCAGCGCATAGCGTGCGACACATCGCAAAAGATTCCGATACGCTTCGGGGAAACTCTCAAGGCATATATCGAGAGAGGTATGGACGTGGAGAGCCTGCGCGCTATTCCGCTTGTGTTCGCGGCCTGGCTCCGTTATCTTCTTGGTGTGGACGATGAGGGCAAGCCCTTCACGCCAAGCCCCGACCCTATGCTGGAAACTTTACAGAGCCGGCTTGCGGGAATTACGCTGGGCAGCCCCGGGGACTGCAGGGAGAAACTGCGCCCGATCCTCTCAAACCCAACATATTTTGGCATAGACCTATATAAAGGAGGGCTCGGCGAGATGGTCGAAGATATGTTCATTGAAATGACTTCCGCCCCCGGAGCCGTCCGTAAGGCATTAGCGAATCTGGTGGATAATGGTTAAGATTTTCGCTGTTTGCTTGACGGCAATGCTGTTGGCGGGCTGTTTTCCGCCTGCGCAAGCCGGGATGCCGAATCAAATTAGCTTCGCGCCTTTGAGAACCGAACAGCAGGATATTGTCAACTTGCTTTCATTTGGAGGCCACCGTCAGAATATTCTGCTCTTCGACTTTACAACGGAAGAATATTTCACAACCATTGAATTGTGGGTTGAGGTCTATGAATACGGCTTAATGATAGAATTGCATAACAGCGTTAGTTTAAGTAGCGGCGAAGTAATGCCGATGCCTTTTTGGCCCTTCGGTGTCGATTTAAGCAACGGCGAAGTAGTACCGGCTCCTCTTGACGGTCAAATAGCAGTCATCGTAAATGAAGAAGCGGACAGCTTGGATCACCGCTGGACGCTTATAATCAGTGAGAACAACAAGATGGCTGTTAGGGTTCCAGACAACCCTGCGATAATAGGCGGGGATATGACCAGCCGTATCATCAGTACGACAGTCGAGCCTGTCGCAATATATGACAGTGTAGAAATCATATTGATGGCGACGAAGTTCTACAGAGGAGGATTTTCAGTTACCCATACGCATATTGATCGGCAAGTATACTTGGAGCAGCCTGAGCTGCTGGAAAGGTATCCTCACGCGCATATAATCAAAGCCAAATTTTCGAGATAGACGTCGGTATGGCTGCAGGTTTGGAAATACTATGAATCCAAGACTATCAACCTGACGGCATGTCCGTCAGGTTCTTTGCGTCATATGGGTGCCGGCCATGTGTTCGCCTAATCAAAATAAAATAAATCCTCAAATTTTTTGTCCAGGGCTATACAGAGAATAAGAGCCAGCTTCGCCGTAGGGCAAAATTGCCCTGTTTCTATGGAACTGATAGTGTTTCTGGACACTCCGACTATCTCAGCCAAAGCTGCTTGCGAGAGGTCTTTTTCCGCCCTTGCCACCTTCAGCTTGTTTTTTAATACGATTGCATCTTTCACATCGCATCACCATCCCAGCACGGCCGCTACGAAGTTATAGGCTTGGGCAAGAGAAAGGAAAGCGAAAAAAGCTGCGCCATCGTATACGACATATTTTTTGTAAAGAGATAATGTGCTAACATCTCACCAAACGAAAAGGCGAACACAACAGAAGTCAGGGCAAAAATTACAGTCATCTGATCGGTGTGAATAGAAAATACCACTAAGGCTATACCCATAACTCCAAATGCATAATAGCCAATGCGGTATCCTTGTTTTTTTGTGTAATCCAGGCCCTCGTCCTTGCTTGATTTTCTGTTTCTTTCCAGGATATCCTCCTTGCGGTTTCGATTGTTTTTTATAGAGCTGCTCATAATTCAACCCTCCAAGTTTTATTATCAATTTGACAAGTGTTTTTGTCAGTTTGATAGTACTATAAGACAAGTATACTTGTCAAGAAGAGTTATGGAATAAATTATGGGATTTTTGCCAAAATATATATAATTTCATCCAAGGAGGCACATCATGAGACGCATTGCAAGAATCCCGATAACATTCCTGATACTGATAACGCTACTGACGGCGCAGACGGCGGCCGTGCCGCTTCCTTCGCCTGCGTCGTCTCAAGGGTCCGGCCCGGCGGTGTCATTTGTCCGCACACCGACCGATACGTTCGCGTGGCAGGCGCAGAACCCGGAACATGTCTTTACTGATCTACAGGCGGCCATAGAGCACGTGTTCGAGAGCGGCGGCGGCCAGGTAAGGGTGGCGAAGGGCGTTTATTCTCCTGCAGAGGAGGGGGAACATTTCTCACTGAGAAACGGTGTGGTTGTGACCGGCGGGTTTTCCGGCGACGAGGAGGGCGACATACCCGTGTGGCGCAACAATGCCGCCGCCGAACGCCAGACGATACTCCGGCCAAACGGCGCGCACATATTCCGGCATGTGGAAGAAGACGCGCTTGGCAGCACTGCTGTACTTGAAAATGTGACCCTAACCGGTGCGCGCGACCACAGCGCCGTGTCCAACGCCGGAGCGCACCCCGGCTTTATCAACGTGATATTCGCGGATAACGAAGCGCCGCACGGCGCGGCAATGAACAATTTTTTCAGCGATCCCGCGGTCATTGAGTCTGTGTTCAGAGGGAATACCGCACAGCAGGGCGGCGGAGCCATGTTCAACCTCTCGAGTTCGCCGACCGTGAGGGACTCCGAGTTTGTGTTCAACACTTCGCGCGGAGCCGGAGGCGCGGTACTCAGCAATTCGTCACGGCCCACATTTACCGGTACTGCTTTTTCAGACAACGAGGCCGAACACGACGGCGGAGCGTTTGCCGCGGTGGGTGATAGCCACGTACTCTTTCACAACTCGCGCTTCTCGCGCAACAAATCTAAGCGGTACGGCGGGGCGCTAAGCGCCGAAGGCGGTATACTAAGCCTGTTCAACGCTAATTTCAGCGGCAATATCGGTCTTTTCGGCGGAGCCAAATACCTTTCACACGCCTATTCCAACAGCGTAAACGCCAGCTTTTACGGCAACACCGCAAAACACGGCGGCGCGGCCTATGCCGACAACGCCGAGATAGGCTACATCAACGCCTACTTTTTCCGCAACTCGGCGGATTCTAACGGCGGTGCGGTATACGGCAATTTGACTAAGTTCAATACGCTCAATAGCCACTTTCTGGAAAATAGGGCAGGCGGAGGCGGAGGCGGGCTTTATAATTCGGGCGGCAGTCTGTTGTCTGTAAACTCATTGTTTGTTCAAAACAGCAGCGGGAGCGACGGCGGCGGGCTTTTCAGCGAATCCGCGGCCAGCGCCGACAGCCGTTTGGAGATGATAAACTCCACTGTGGCCGACAACTCCAGCCGAACCGGAAGCGGCGGCGGCGTGGCTTCCAGCGACTACTTCGTGGCTGTGCGCAATTCGATAATAAGCGGCAACAGAAGCAGCACGGGCAGCCGCGACCTCGCCGCACGCGAAGTCAACCCGGCGCAGGCCAGCTCGTCAATATTGCGTAACACAATTGTTGACAGCCGCTTCTATGACCGCGAGGGCAACGCGCAGGAAGCGGCCTTCGATGTGGACACCCATCTTGACCGGGACTTCCGGCCCGTGGGTGAAGGCAACCCGGCCGTTGGCGCCGGAGACAACGCCGTATTCAATGAGGTTTTCTCGAATATCAATCTGCAATTCGGAGCGGGGCGAACGCTTCGACCTTATGACCTGCACGGCGGCGAACGCATAGCCGGTGAAAGCGGCGTCATCGATCTTGGGGCGCTCCAGAGCTCTGTAGCCGCCGCCGACATCTCGCCGCCAAGTCCTACGGTCAGCGCCAGAACAGCTATGGGAGACGCAGCCACAGCCGGACGTGTCGCAAGCTCGGTATATCTTCTGGCGCATGTGGATGTAACCGCGCTGGACAACTTTCCACTGGTGCGCCGCAACGGTTTTCTGCCTTTTGAAATTTACGTCGAGGATAAATATGGACAAGAACTTTACAGCGGGCTCAAAATAGAGTATAATTCTGGAGAATATAATTTTTGGAGCAGTTTGGCCGGAGCGGCAGACAGCGCTAGGATACCGGTAGTGCTTGAGATAGAGCGCAGCGGCCCCAGGGTCACGACCGTGTCGTTCGGGGAAGGGGTCGATTTTTCAGCCGTACCCATAAGCTTACAGCGCGTGGAGATTACCTTCGCAAGCGATGTGCGCGGCAGCGGCCAAAGCACACGGGTGCGCCTGTTCGCAATAGAATCCGAGGGAGACGGGCGAGAACGTGAAATGGAGCTGGCCAACCTGAGTGAGAGCTTTGTAATACTCGGCAACCGCCTGATCGTGGACATCACGGACGCGAAGCTCCGCTACGGAACCAAGTACCGCCTGCAAGTAGAGGGCTTGGTTGACACTCTGAACAACCAGATGGACGTGTTTTCTACCGATTTCGTGACCAGGGTGTCGCCGGAGGTATACCAGCCGACAATTACCGGCCTGCTGACCTCCGCGCGGATGATGCCCAGCGACGGCGGGTTTGCCGACGTAACCGTGGCCGGGGGCAACCTTGGCTCCTTCGAGGAAATACTTGTCACATTTAACGATCTGTCCGGCCGCGCGGTCGTCAGCGACTGCGGAACCTCCGCCCTGGCAAGCGGCATATTCATACCGCCCAACAGCAGTGACCATCCGGTGCAATACACCTTCGGCGTGCTTGGCGACGGCGTAGACCACCGCAAACAGCTTACAATCACCGTCGAAGGGCAGGTCGTGCGCGCTCCGGGCGCGGCGGCGGGCGAACCGGTGTTTTCCGGCACATCCCCGCGCCAGGAACTGTTCGCCGCGAACAGCCTGGACATGATAGCTAACGGCCTGCCCGTCAGGCTCGACGACTTTAATCTGATGGAGACGCACTATGTTACAAGCGTTAACTCCATTGGCGGCGAGGCTACCGTTGTCATCGCGTATGAAGAGCTCGAGCGCCTAAAGGCGGTTAACCCGCATTTTAGGCTGGGCATAGCTTCGCCTCTTGGCGTGGTGATGATCCCTGTGGACACATCGGGTATAATCGGCGGTATGCGGAGTCTCATACAGGACAGCGGGATGGAAGCGTCCGACATATATTTGCGCTACAGACTGGAAGATGTCTCCCACGACGAGAGCCTGACCGAAGGAGTCCGCGAGAATTTTAGCTTCGATGGGCCTTTGAGCCGTCTTTCTCTGGAAGTCGTCGGCAATAACGGCAAAATACTCAAGAACGTCTCGAGTTTCGCGGGCAACATGCGGCTCCTGTTGCCGGTTCCCGTTGGCGGTGTCATCTCGCCTTATTCCTCGGTATATATGATCGATGCGGGTGGGAGTGAACCGACATTCGTCCCTAACACCATCGTGGAAGAGAACGGTACACGATATATATCGGTACGCGCGCCGGGTTCAGGAGCGTTTTTCGTTGGTGAGAGCCTGGTCGATTTTGCCGATATCACGACATACAGCACCTACCGCGAGATGAGGCAAGCCGCCGCTCTGGGAATTATCCGCGGAATGGGCGACGGAAACTTCGAGCCTACGCGTCTTGTAACACGCGGTGAGTTCCTGCAGATGGCATCAAACGCCCTTAACCTTGGGAAGTCCTCACAGGAGGCCCCCTTCGCCGACGTCTCGCGCTACGATTGGTACAGCGACAGCATCGCGAGTATGTACGAGGCCGGTCTTCTGACCGCATTCGCCGGAAACGCGCTGGGGCCGGAACGCCCCATTACCCGCGAGGAAGTCGCCGGTATCGTCGGCGCGATCCTGACGCGTTCGCCAAGCGCGCCTGTTGACTTCGCTCCGCTTCGCACAATGACCCCGGGCGAAAACTTCCGCGACTCGGCGGACATTGCCACACCGTTCCAGCGCGACGCGATGCTGGTTACGCGCCTTGGCATAATGTCCGGCCGCCACGACGTCTTCCAGCCAAAGGGTATGCTTACCCGCGAGGACGCCGCCGTCGCGCTCATACGCATGATGCGCGTCATAGGCTATGTAATGTAACTGCGATTACTACCCACTACCGTTGTAGTGAGGTAGTCTACATAACAGCAATGGAATCACTGACAAGAGAGGAACGCTACATATGAAACACTACTATGCGCAGGTGGACGAAGTTCTGACTGAGCTTCAATCTTCGGTTGAAGGTATAACCGCAGAACAGGCGCGGGAGCGTCAAGCGGCTCACGGCCAAAACAAGCTTATGGAGGCCAAGAAAGACTCGAAATATGTTCGCTTTGCGAAGCAGTTCGCGGAGCCTATGGTTATAATGCTTATTATCGCGGCGGTGTTGTCCGCGCTGACCGGGGCTTTCGAGGGCGGCGGACTGGCCGAGACATTTATTATTCTGGCGGTGGTCGCCATAAACGCCGTGGTTGGCATGATGCAGGAGAGCAAGGCCGAGCAAGCCGTGGAAGCGCTGGCAAAAATGTCTGCCCAGACGTGCAGGGTTGTGCGTGAAGGCTCCGCCGTCGTCATAAACAGCGTCGACCTGGTTCCCGGCGACATCGTGCAACTGGACGCGGGAGGCAGCGTTCCCGCCGACGGCCGTATTGTTGACGCCGCAAGCCTAAAGATCGAGGAAGCCGCCCTCACCGGCGAAAGTGTGGCCGCCGACAAAACCTCCGACGTTCTGACCGTCAAGGAGGAAGAGATTCCTTTGGGCGACCGCGCGAACATGTGCTTCATGGGTTCCACCGTGGTACACGGGCGCGTAACGTTTGTCGTAACCGCCACGGGTATGAATACCGAGATGGGTCGGATAGCCGGAGCCCTTGCGAGCATCAAGGACGAGAAGACGCCGCTCCAGAAGAGGCTTGCGGAGTTGTCCAAAATACTGAGCTACGCGATAATCGCGATATGCGCGTTTATTTTCACATACAGGTTCATAATGTTTTCTGTGGCCGGCGGCTTTACGCCGCAGGTTTGGTCTGAATCCGCCATGATCGCCGTCAGTCTGGCGGTTGCGGCAATGCCCGAGAGCCTGTTGACAATTGTAACCGTCGTGCTGGCGATAGGCGTGTTGAACATGTCGAAATCGAACGCCATAATACGCCGCCTTACCGCCGTCGAGACGCTGGGATGCGCGCAGGTGATCTGCAGCGACAAGACAGGTACTCTTACGGAAAACAAGATGACCGTCGTCGATACGGATACCCCTGACGAACAGTTCTTAGCCGCGGCGATGGCTCTTTGCTCCGACGCCCAGCTTGATGCCGACGGAAACGTAGTGGGTGAGCCCACAGAGGCCGCTTTGGTGGAATACGCGCTGAAGGCCGGTCAGGACAAGTCTCAGTTGTCACTGTTGTTTCCCAGATTGTTTGAAGTTCCGTTCGACAGTGAGCGCAAGCGCATGACGACCGTACATTTTAACGATGGGCGGGTCATCCAGTTTACAAAGGGCGCGCCAGACGAGGTACTGGCGGTGTGTGAGCGTATCCTGATTGACGGCGAGGAGTTTGAGATCACGGACGAGGACAGGGCGGCAATTTCCGAGCGCACTCAGGCATTCGCGGGGCGCGGGATGCGGGTGCTGGCCGCGGCCTTTAAGGAATACGACGACGAGTTCCCGGAAGATATCGAGGCAAAGCTGGAGTCCGGCACCGAGACGATAGAGAGCGGCCTGACGTTTATAGGGCTGGTCGGTATGATCGACCCCATACGCCCCGAGGTCGCCGAAGCCATTGCCAAGTGCAGGGCGGCGGGTATTACCCCGGTAATGATAACCGGCGACCACAAGGACACCGCCGTCGCAATTGCAAAACAGCTTGATCTGATCCAGGACGAAAGCCAGGCCATAACCGGAGCCGAACTGGACGCGATGAATCCATACGATTTCGAGAGACGTATCGAGTCCATCGGTGTATATGCCCGCGTAAAGCCCGGCAACAAGGTCAGTATAGTCGACGCGTGGAGGCGCAGAGGCTACGTCTGTGCCATGACCGGCGACGGCGTAAATGACTCGCCGAGCGTCAAGGCCGCCGACATTGGCATAAGCATGGGAATCACCGGCACGGATGTCACCAAGAACGCGGCCGACATGGTGCTGGCCGACGACAACTTCGCTACAATCGTAACCGCCGTGGGCGAGGGACGAAAGATATATGACAACATCCGAAAGGTTGTCGCCTACCTGCTTTCCACCAATCTTTCGGAAGTGCTTGTGGTATTCCTGGCGACGGTGTTCGGCTTCATAATACTGCGACCCGTTCACCTGCTCTGGATAAATCTTGTCACCGACGTATTCCCGGCGCTGGCTCTGACCATGGAGAAAGCCGAGCCTGACGTAATGAACCGCCCGCCGCGCGACCCGAACGAAAGCATATTCGCCGGGGGACTCGGCGCCGCGGTGCTCTACCAGGGCGTAATAGGAGCTCTGCTGACCGTCGCCGCATATATGATAGGCTCCTATAACGAGCACGGCATTATTAGCTTTGAGCACAGCGGCAACGGTATAACCATGGCCTTTCTGACCCTGAGCTTCTACGAGAGCTTCCACGCCCTCAACATGCGCAGCCTGCGGGGCAGCCTGCGCACAACCCTGCCGCACAACAAGTACCTGCTGGGAGCCGTCGGCTTTTCGCTGGCCACAACCCTGCTGGTGGTATACACGCCGTTCCTTAACAGTTTGTTCGGACTCGCTCCGGTTTCGCCGGGCGAGCTTGCAATAGCCCTTGGTTTGGGCGCATTCATAATACCGGTTGTAGAGGCCGTCAAGTACGCCCTGCAAAAACGGGGAGGGGGAGTTGGGGCTTCCCGGTAATATAGCAGATGTTCCAACAATACACATATATCAAGGAGGTTGTAACCAAATGAAGTGCTATTCCTCGAACGAAATTAGAAACGTAGCGGTACTGGGTCACAGCGGTTGCGGCAAGACATCCCTTGTAGAGGCGTTCCTGAATGTCTCGGGCGTGACGAGCCGTCTCGGAAAGGTAGACGACGGCAACACTGTGAGCGACTACGACGCCGAAGAAATACGCAGAAAGGTTTCCGTCAGCAGCTCGGTCATCCCGGTCGAGTGGAACGGCGGCAAAATAAATTTCATAGACACGCCGGGATACTTTGACTTTGCCGGTCAGGTCAGGGAGGCGCTTTCCGTGGCCGACCTGCTGTTGATCGTTGTGTCCGCCAAGTCCGGCGTCGAGGTAGGCTCCGAAATAGCCTGGGACTATGCCGAAGAAATGGATCTGCCGCGCATGATTTTCGTAAACGGCATGGACGACGAGAATGCCGACATGGACAAGGTCGTAGAGGAACTCAAGGAAAAGTTCGGCAAGAGCATCGCTCCGATCCAGATTCCGATCAAGGAGGGCGGCAAGTTCGTTGGTTACATAAACGTAGTCAAGAAGGCAGGCCGCAAGTTTGACGGAACAAAGACGACGGACTGCGACGTTCCCGCCGCGCTTGCCGACGAGCTCGACACAATCCGCCACATGGTCGAAGAAGCTGTGGCAGAGACAGACGACAGCCTGATGGAGAAGTTCTTCGAGGAAGAGCCTTTCACCGTCGACGAGATATTTACCGGAATACAGAGCGGCGTCGCGGCTCACATGGTTACGCCCGTGCTGTGCGGCTCCGCTACGACAAGCCTTGGCAGCGTGAGCGGCCTTCTGGACGCCATCGTAAACTCCACCCCGCCGACGTCGAAGCTTCGCCCGTCCACCAAGGCGACCGACGTAAAGAGCGGCGGAGAAATCGAGGTAAAATGCGACGAAAGCGAACCTCTTTCGCTCTTCGTATTCAAGACAATCGCCGACCCGTATGTCGGACGCCTTACCATATTCAAGGTTGTATCGGGCGTGCTCAAGAAAGACGCTCAGTTGTTCAATGTCAACAAGGATTCCGAGGAAAAGGCCAGCACGCTCTATGTCTTGCGAGGCAAGGAACAAATTGAGGTCAGCGAGCTTCGCGCAGGAGACATAGGCGCGCTTGCCAAGCTTCAAAACGCCGGTACGTCGCACACGCTCTGCGCCAAATCCCGCCCTGTGCGCTTCGCGGAGGTTAAGTTCCCCGTGCCGCTGCTCTCAATGGCGATCATGCCTAAGAGCAAAGGTGATGAAGATAAGATCGGCCAGGCAATGACCAAGTTGATGGAAGAAGACCGCACGCTCAAGTTTGCGGTAAACGCCGTTACAAAACAGTCCGTGGTCAGCGCTCTTGGCGATAATCAGCTTGACGTGCTGGTCAACAAGCTTAGAAACAGGCACAAACTTGAGGTCAACCTGATTGTGCCGACAATACAGTACCGCGAGATGATAAAGGGCAAGGTAAAGGTTCAGGGCCGCCACAAGAAGCAGTCCGGCGGACGCGGGCAATTCGGTGACGTACACATGGAATTTGAGCCGTCCGGCGATCTGACCCAGCCATATGTATTCGAGTCGGAAATAGTCGGCGGCGTGGTTCCAAAACAGTACTTCCCGGCGATAGAGAAGGGCATACAGGAATGTGTAACGGCGGGGCCTCTGGCCGGTTACCCCGTAGTGGGTATTAAGACTACTCTTGTCGACGGATCGTACCACGATGTCGACTCGTCTGAAATGGCCTTCAAGCTGGCTGCTATCATAGCGTTCAAGGAAGCTTTTGTAAAGGCCAAACCGGCCATTCTCGAACCGATCGCGAAGATCGTCGTCTCCGTACCCGACGACTACACCGGCGACATAATGGGCGACATGAACAAGCGGCGCGGGCGCGTCCTGGGCATGGAGAAGTCGGGCAAGAAAACCAACATCTCCGCCGAGGCTCCCATGGCCGAAATGTTCAAGTATACTACCGACCTGCGCTCCATGACACAAGGCCGCGGTTCATTCGTAATGGAATTTGACCGCTACGAGGAAGCTCCGGCCGAAGTCCAGACAAAGGTCGTAGAAATCCGCAAGAAGGAACTGGAAAAAGAGAAAGAGTAACGAGAATCGGTTTATAACAAAACGCGCCGCCCTAACAGGCAAAAGGCGCGTTTTTGTATTGGGGTCTTGCTTGATAGAATTGCTTGTTATTCTTTGTGAACATAAAAACGTATAAGAAAGTTTTATACATTGTATAAGAATTTGGTCTTAGACAAATCGCGAACGATACTTTACAATGACTCGTAGATATATCTTAGGAAGGAGAGAGTGTTTTGAGTGAAGTTGTCATAGCGTCAGCGGTAAGAACCGCGATTGGTTCATTTGGCGGGGCGTTTAAGGAAGTGAATGCCGTGGCTCTTGGCATTGCTGCTGTAAAAGGAGCTTTGGAAAGAATCGGTTTGAGTCCAGACCATGTTGACGAGGTTATTTTCGGGAACGTGCTTGCCGCTGGGCTTGGGCAAAACGTAGCAAGGCAGGTCGCGGTAGGAGCAGGTATTCCTGTGGAAGTGCCGTCCTTTGTTGTTAACAAGGTTTGCGCGTCAGGGCTGAAGTCTGTACAGCTTGCCGCTCAGGCGATAGCGTCGGGCGATGCCGAAATCGTGGTTTGCGGCGGAACCGAGAATATGAGCCAAGCGCCGTACCTGCTTAAAGAAGCGCGCTACGGTCAGCGTATGGGTGACGGCAAGCTCATTGATTCTCTGATTCACGACGGTCTGACGGACGTGTTCAATAATTATCACATGGGGATCACGGCGGAGAACATAGCCAAGAAGTACGGTATATCCCGTGAGCGTCAGGATGAGCTTGCGCTTGCGAGCCAGAACAAGGCCGAGGCGGCAATAAAGTCCGGCAAATTGGCGGAGGAGATTGTACCTGTATCCATCCCGCAAAAGAAAGGCGACCCTATTGTCGTGGATACAGACGAATACCCGCGCATGGGAGCCACCATTGAGAGTTTTGCCAAGCTCCGCCCGGCTTTTGACAAGGAGGGCTCCGTGACGGCCGGTAACGCGTCCGGCATAAACGACGGAGCGGCCGCGCTGGTTCTGATGAGTAAGGCAAAGTCCCAGGCCCTTGGGATCAAGCCGCTGGCCGTCATACAAGCGTCCGCAAGCGCCGGAGTCGCCCCCGAGATAATGGGAACAGGGCCGATCCCGTCCACGCGGAAGGCGCTGCAAAAGGCCGGCCTCAGTGTGGCCGACCTTGACTTGGTGGAAGCCAACGAAGCCTTCGCGGTGCAGGCTCTTAGCGTGATTGATGAGCTTGGACTAAATACCGACACGGTGAACGTTAACGGCGGCGCAATCGCTCTCGGTCATCCAATAGGGGCAAGCGGCGCAAGGATACTTGTGACGCTTGTTCACGAAATGCGTAGGCGCGGTTCTCGTCACGGTTTGGCGACGCTGTGCGTAGGCGGCGGACAGGGCTTGTCGATGATAGTAACAAGGGAGGAATAGACGGAATGGGCAAGCAAACTTCAATCGAACAAGCCGCGGCGCTTATCAAGGATGGCGACACGATAATGGTTGGCGGCTTTATGGCCAACGGGACGCCTGAAAAACTGATAGACGCGCTGGTCGCGGCCGGAACTAAGAATTTGACCCTAATCTGCAATGATACCAGCTTTGTTGACAAAGGCGTGGGCAAGATGGTGGTTAATAAGCAGTTCAAGAAAATCATCTCGACACACATCGGGCTCAATAAGGAGACAGGGCGTCAAATGTCTGCCGGTGAAACAGAGGTCGACTTGGTTCCGCAAGGAACTCTTGTCGAGCGCATACGCGCGGCGGGCTTTGGTCTTGGCGGCATACTTACGCCAACAGGTTTAGGAACCCTTATAGAAGAGGGGAAGGAAAAAATAACCGTTGACGGCAAGACATATTTGTTGGAAAAACCGCTATTTGCCGACGTGGCTCTTCTCTACGCTCACAAGGTCGACAAGGCCGGCAACATGATTTATAAAGGCTCCGAGAACAATTTCAATAACGTTATGGCCTCCGCCGCAAGGGTGACAATCGTGGAAGCAGGGGAGCTTGTGGAAATAGGTCGGATTGACCCCAACTTGGTTAATACTCCGGGCG
Source organism: Defluviitaleaceae bacterium (assembly GCA_009780015.1). Classification (GTDB taxonomy): domain Bacteria; phylum Bacillota; class Clostridia; order Lachnospirales; family WRAA01; genus WRAA01. Next base: position 13,291 of record WRAW01000026.1, read on the forward strand.
TCTTCGTGAACCATATCGTCGATGGAGGTGCAGAATAATGGATAAAGACCAATTGCAGGAAAACATAGCCAAGCGTGTAGCGCAAGAATTGAAAGACGGACAGTTGGTAAACCTCGGCATTGGACTTCCCACGAAAGTTCCGACATATATACCTGAGGGCGTGAGCGTCATGCTCCATTCCGAAAACGGCTTTGTCGGCCTGGGGCCGACTCCCGAGACTGTCGACCCGACAATCGTAAACGCCGGGGGACAGCCCGTGTCAATAATGCCCGGCGGCTGCTTCTTTGACAGCGCCGCATCCTTCGGCATCATCCGCGGAGGCCATCTTGATGTTACCGTGCTTGGCGCGCTGCAGGTAGATCAGGAAGGCAGTATCGCCAACTACATGATTCCCGGCAAGCTTGTGCCCGGAATGGGCGGCGCGATGGATCTTCTCACAGGCGCGAAAAAAGTAATCGTAGCCATGGAGCACACCGCCAAGGGTGAGCCCAAGATACTTAAACGGTGCACACTTCCTCTTACCGCGAAAAGCCAGGTCGACATGATCGTAACCGAGATGGCGGTTATCGAAGTGACGAGCGGCGGCCTGCTGCTTACAGAAATCGGCGAAGGCTTTACCCTCGAGGAAGTATTGAGCGCAACAGAGGCGGATTTAATTGTCAGTGAAAGTTTGAGAACCTGTCTTCAATAACGCTCAACGCCGTCTATAAGGACAATTTTCCGCCAATCGTCGTCAGTTTATCCGTCTACGCGGGCGCTTTGGATGCTAGACGTGTGCCACTGGCACACAGCATCCTGGCGTACCACTACGGGTACGCGTCGTCTTCACTTCCTAGATTGGCGAAAAATTGCCGCTTCTAGCCAGCATTTCGGTTATTAAAGACAGGTTCTAAAATAAAACTTAGGAGGTACGACATGAGTAAAGTAGTTTATGTAACCGGATCAGCCAGCGGCATAGGCAAGCAAATTGGCGAAACATTCCTGAAGCAAGGTGACAAGGTAGTATTTTCGGACTTTAACGACGAAAAGCTGCAGGAGCTTGTCGGCAAACTGAAGGGCGAGGGCTATGACTGCCATGGTATAAAGTGCGACGTGACAAAAGAGGAAGACATCAACGCCTCCATAGACGAAGTTGTAAGCAAGTACGGCACGCTGGACATATTGGTAAACAATGCCGGTCTGCAGTACGTAGCCATGATCGAAGACTTCCCGACTGAAAAGTTCGAGTACATGATAAAGGTTATGACAATCGCGCCGTTCATAGCGATCAAGAGAGCTTTCCCCGTCATGAAAAAGCAGAAATTCGGACGCATTATCAATATGGCTTCGATTAACGGCGTTATAGGCTTCGCCGGAAAATCCGCTTATAATACGGCCAAGCACGGCCTTATCGGCCTGACACGCGTGGCGGCGCTGGAAGCGGCAAGCTTCGGTATTACGGTAAACGCCATCTGCCCGGGTTATACCGACACTCCGCTTGTGCGCGGACAGTTTGAAGATCTGTCCAAAACCCGCGGCGTTCCACTGGATAGCGTGCTGGAGCAGATTCTCTACCCGCTTGTTCCCATGAAGCGCCTGCTTGATGTCCAGGAGATCGCGGACTATATAGCGTTCCTGGCCAGTGATAAAGCCGGCGGCATAACCGGCCAGGCTTGTCTGATAGACGGCGGCTATACTACTCAATAAACTAGAAAAATAGGCAGAGCGACCTGAGGGGCTGTTGGAAACAACAGTCCCTCATATTAAAAGCTCGGACTCTACGAGGTGAATTAGATGTTTGGAATTTTACTGGGACTTGCGATCTTAATGTTCCTGGCATTCAAGGGATGGTCGATTCTTTGGGCGGCGCCCATTGCGGCAATTGTTGTCGCTTTATCCGCCGGAGTTGATTTATTGGGTGCTTACACAGAATCATATATGAACGGCTTTGTCGGGTTCACCAGAAACTGGTTTCCTGTATTCATGCTGGGTGCAATATTCGGCAAGCTGATGGAGTTTACGGGAATGGCGAAGTCGATTGCAATTAAGCTGTCGAGCTTAATCGGCAAGGAACGCGCTATACTTGCGGTGATTGTATCTTGTGCGGTGCTTACATATGGCGGAATCAGCCTGTTTGTCGTTGTATTTGCTATATATCCGCTTGCCCTTAACTTATTCCGCGAGGCAAATATCAGCAGAAAGATAATGCCGGCCACAATCGCCGTCGGCGCGTTCACATTTACCATGACGGCACTGCCCGGTACTCCGCAGATTCAGAACCTGATCCCTATGGATCACTTTAATACTACCGCGATGGCGGCTCCTATCATGGGTATTGTCGCGGCAATCATTATAGCTGTCTTGGCTTATCAGTATCTGATATACAGACAAAAGCAACTTACCGCAGCCGGTGAAGTGTTTGTCGAACCGGCTGAAAAACAGGACAGCGGTGAAAATGAAAACCTTCCTAACCCCTACCTGTCCCTTATTCCGTTGATAACGGTAATTGTCACGTTTAATGCGTTTAATTTTCATATCATAACAGCTCTGGTACTTGCAATTCTTATTATCCTTGTAATGAATACCTCCAAGCACAAGGAATTCATAAAGTCTATCAATGCAGGTGCAACCGGTTCATTGATAGCTATAATGAATACCAGCGCCGCCGTTGGCTTTGGAGCGGTTGTGCAGAGCGTGCCGGCTTTTGACGATCTGGCGTATATGTTGTTCAACATCCCTGGAACTCCGCTCATTTCCTGCGCAATTGCGGTGACTGCACTGGCTGGGGCGACAGGCTCGGCTTCCGGAGGTATGGGTATTGCACTGGCGGCTCTAGGGGAGCAGTATTATCAGATGGCCATTCAGACGGGTATTTCCCCTGAGGCGTTTCACAGAGTTTCGTCGCTTGCCTCCGGTGGCTTGGATACGCTTCCACATAACGGCGCCGTGCTGACCGTATTTGCCATCACTGGAATGACCCATAAGGAAAGCTATAAAGATATATTCATGGCTGCCGTTATAGTACCGGTTATAGCTATTGCCGTTGTTATCGCGCTGGCTTCGTTTGGTATATACTAAATTTTCCACAGACAAGGTTTTGCTAAAAGGGCTGCTTAGCGGCTCTTTTAGTTTTGGTGGTTGTTGAAGTAGCTGAGAATCCGTTTTAGTATGTATTTTTCGATATGACTGTACCGGTTTTTCTTAGGCTGGTGAAGCATAACTCTCCAGGGGATCGGGTCGTGAAAGTGTCTTTCCACAACATTCGGCACGTTGAGCATGGTGCTGATGGGGGACGGCAAAATTGTGATAAGGCTGCTGTTCTTTGTGGAAAGCAGAAGGAAATCCCAATTGAACGACATAACGCTTATCTTGGGATGGACGCCCTGGATGCGAAACTGGTCCACCAGATGGTGATGTATCATGAATGTGTCGTGGAATATCGCGATTGGCTGGCCGTTCATCTGGTTCCAGCGTATCTTTTTTTCCTTGCAAAGCGGGTTGCCGGAGTTCATGAACGCGGTCAGTTCACTTTTTTGAAGAAGGTATTCATTAGTAATGCCGGGGCTGATGTCTATTGGCTGCAGCAGCACTGCGAAGTCAAGGTTCTTGGAGATCAGCAGTTTGCGAAGTTCGTACGCGCCCTGTTCAATGATCTCGAATTCAATGTCCGGGTTTTCAAGTATCATGGCAGGAAGGATGTCAGAAAAACACACGCTGAGTATCAGCGGCGGGATACCGATCCTGACCTTGCCCTTGTATTGTACGGAGCTCTCACGCAGCTCGTTTATCATGTTCTGATAATTTTCTATCAGAGTCAGCGAATTTTTATAGAATATTTCGCCGCTTGGGGTCAGATTTTGCAGCCGGCCGTTGTAGCGCTCGAACAAGCGGATATTTTCCTCCGCCTCGAAGTTGCGGACTATGGCGCTTAGTGCGGGTTGCGAAATATTCAACTTTTTCGACGCGACCGATAGATTGAACTTGGAATTTACGATCTCGACGAAGTACTCTAAATGTTTGATGTCCATGATATTACTCCAGTCCGATGTCTTTTGTCATGTTGCATATAGATAAACATAAGCAAAACATATTTTTCAATCAGCTTGGACAACTTGCCTGTAGTTCTTTATATATCCTATATTCTATCATATTTCGCATGAATCGACAAGTGAAAGCGAACTGATTTCAGCGATTTAAGTCGCCATTGGCGCTTCATAGCAGGTAATATATGGAGCAAGGCGCTGATATTTCGGAATTATTATTGCAAGCCGTGATGCTATGATGTAAAATGTATATAATTAATGCGAACTTATTTGGAAAGGAAGTGGATTTATGCGATTGATGCACACCGCGCTGCCGGATTTTATCGCGAAAATGAAAGACGCGGCGAAAAAAAATGTTCCGGGGAAAAATATTTCGATCAAGGGGTTGGAAAATCTGCAAAGTGCAAAGATGCAGTCATTGCGTACCGGGCGTATCGAAAAAGCCGTGGAAGAGCTTGCTCTTAGGGATGATATTGACGGAGTTGAAATGATTGTTATGCCCCGTGTGCCTGAAACGATGCATACCGTGGTAATTAAGGGTGTTGGAAAAGACGGCAAGGCGCAAAAAGCTATTGTGGACGTCATCAACATACTTCATCCAACTGAAGAGGCGGTGTTGTCGGATTGTACCGAAATCGAGGACAGGCGCCCTCCCATTGGCAGACACTAATTTGGAGAGGAGGAACATTATGGCAGCGTTACGCTATAAAATTATCCCCAAGGGCGTCATAGACGGCAAAGTTATACCGCTAAACGTTGTGTTTGTTCTTAAAAAGGATGTTGACGCGGCAGGAATAACCGACGACCGCGCCATTCATGAAATAGCAAAAAATACCCAGGGCGCTTCAGGGATAAGTATTTTTGATATGGACGCGGTAACCACCACAAGCGACGGAATCATGATCGACGGGGCGATAATAAAAATGGGCGCAGCGGACAATGGGCTGGTCAACCCTGATTTCGGAATTCTCGCGATGGCGGAAATTCCTTATTCAGATCAGATTGTGGAGGAAGAGCCTCATTTAATTCAGTGGAAAAAATCATACTCCGGCAGGAAGTTGTTCCGCGGCCCGGATCCGTCGGAAAAGATTATCCCCGTTCACAACGTGGTAATAAGCGGCAGAGCGGCAAACAATAATTCCGCGACTGAAATGATGGACATAGTTACGATGGAAGAGATATTGCTCCCCATCTTAGGCCAGATGCAGTGCATTACAGGCGGAGATGTGTTGGTTGGCATGACGGGAGAAATGATTTCGGTGGGAATCGGTATGACGATAGCCGAAAAATTCGGCCGAGTATTTCCAACGCGCCAGTTTAAAGCCGGGGAAAGCGCGCACGATTGCGGGATATACGCGAAAACTCTGAAAAAAGACATACCATGCATTGTAGCGGAAAAGCGTGTTTTGGCTGATTATACCATGAAGGCTATCGAAAACGGCTGTGTGCCCGCGCGGGAATTAGGCTGTTCGCCCGTAGTGCTTTGCGTAGCCAAGCACATGGGAGCCGAGATTGATGTTGGCCGGATAACGGCCGGAGCGCAGGCCGAGCTTGACGCCGTCGGCATCACCCGTGAATTCCTTGCCGAAAAGATTCCCGCGCTCAGCAGGGAAGAAATATTGCGGCGCGCGGACGAATTACTGCCCGGCGTTGAAAACGCGAAAAAAATCAATGCCAAGGAGATTGTGCTTGAGAAAGAGATATCGGTCGGATAATCAATATCCCGTAAGTGAGGAGAAATAACTTGAGTGAACGCTGCGGAGGTTTTTTGCTGAGCCTATCGACACAATGCGGCGTCAAGCTTCTGGCAGGAGGGCTGTGCAGGGTAGGGTACGAGGAGCGAAGCCGTAATGACCTTCGCGGCTTGTCACGTATTGAATTTCGAGAGAATGACGATATTTACGACATTGATTACCGATTGGCCCGGGCTGTTGTTGAAGGCTGCGGGGATTATGTCTGGGCTGTGGGCGTCACCGCTAATCTCCCTAATATGCCCATGTCGACCGGCGGCGTAATCGGGTCGCCGCACAGGGATATTGTAAGCGCCGAAGCGCGTGCGGAATACATCGGCCATGGATTGTATATGAGAGCCTTTCCCGGAGGGCCGGGCTGCGTAGCCATGTGCGGCGGAGAGTATGTGCTCCAATACTTTGAGTTTGAGCTTTATTCGCAGGACAAAAAAGCCGAAGCGTTGTCTGAGTATCTTCACAAACAATGTGTGGAGACGTTTCTTGTGGTAACCGACGGCGCCGGGCCGCATGCTAAAGGCTCGGTTATCCTTATGGTCGATGGTAAACGGTCGCATATAGGTTTTTAGGAAGCTTGAAGAACAGTCTTGGAACCATGACCACCGGAATAGTCGGTGGTCATGGTTTTTTCGCGTAATCACCAATTACACTGAGAGGTCGCACCGGAAGCAAAGCAGCCCAAGCTATAACGATGCCATTATTGCGCGGACGCCGGCGACGAAGCGCTGAACTTCGTCCATTGTGTTGTATGGAGCCAGTCCGGCTCGTATGAATGAGCCGCTTTCGCGTATTCCAAGCTTGTTGGCAAGCGTCGTCGCGTAAAAATCTCCTGACGCGATGAAAATGCTGTGCTCTTCGCACATGCGCGTGCAGAAGTCGCTTGGCGTGATTTCGGCGGCCCGGAACGCGATTGTCGGAGTTTTTGGCACACCGGCTCCGGCCTGGTACAGTGTGATGCCGTCAATTTCCTGAAGCTCACGGCGAACGGTTTCGGCAAGCTCATTTTCATATTCCTCGATAGTTTTGTAGCCGCTTACGATCTGATCTCGCAAAGCGCCGCCGCTTCCAAGGCTGGCGATAAAGCGCACCGCCGCGGAGATTGCCGCGATGCCCTCATAATTTTGGGTGCCGATCTCCATGCGTCCGGGTATTGAGTCCGGCGCGGGGGCCAGCTTGTATATTTGCAGAGTTTCAAACACTTCGCGGCGTATGACCGCCATGCCGACATGCGCGGCGAAGAACTTGTACGCTGATGAAAACAGCATGTCAATGCCGAGCTCTTGCATGTCAACATGGAAATGAGGGATGGCGTGAACGGCGTCCACGGCCACAAGCGCCCCGACTTTTTTAGCCAGGTGGGATATGGGCCTGACGTCGGTTATCGTTCCGACGCCGTTAGAGGCGTTGCCGACGGCGACAAGCTTTGTTCTTGGCGTTATAAGCTCTTCAAGGCGTTCTAGGTTTAGCGTGAGTGTATCTGTGTCGACAGGTATGTACTTTACGGTTATATGGTTGTCCACGGCCGCCGTGCGCCAGGAATCAATGTTGGAATGGTGATCGAGCTCCGAGAGAAGTATCTCGTCTCCCTCGTTCCATTGGCGGGCCAACGCCCTGCTTGTATGGAACATCATTGTTGTGGCGTTTGGGCCGAAGGCGACCTCGCAGTCTTCGGCGCCGAACAGAGTGCGTATGTCCGATCTTGCCTGGGAGATCAGAGCTTCGGTTTCGCGGCTGGTTGGGAAATTACCGTGCAGATTTGCCGCGCCGTTCGCCATGTAGTCGTGTACGGCTTTGATCGCTCCGATTACAAACTGAGAACCGCCCGGGCCGTCGAAGTATACCGCCGGCTTGCCGTTGTGAGTTCTTTTCAGCGCGGGGAATTGAGAGCGTACGAGATCAATGGGGTAGGATTTCATATTGTTCGTTGCACCTCCTTGGCGTATTTATTGGTATTGTATAGCAGATGTGGCAAGGAGTCAAGTTATAGTAATATGACCTCGAAATAGTAACAAAGAAGGGGTGCGGGAAATCGAGAGATTTCCCGCTGTTTACCCCGACTCATGTTACTGATTGAGAGGCATATTACTATATAGTCGTTCAACTTGAAAACCATCCCGGCAAACTTGTCTTTTTTGCGCAATACGTCGTTAGCTTGCCTAGCGTGCCTATGGGGACGCGTTGTTGTCACTTCCTAGCCTTGCGCAAAAAACCTGAGCCTGTTAGGATGGTTTTCAAATTGAACGACTATAAACCTTATAGTTTCGAGGAATAATTGCATAATTTTCTAATTTTGGCACATCATACATATACAATAACTAAGCGGGATGTGTTCTACATGTTATCAATGCCTCCCTCAATTCTTCAAGAAGTCGGTAAGCGCAACGACACGAGCGTCCGCAAGTTTGTTGTCGTTTTTTTGGCTATGACGGCGGCTCTAATGCTGTTTGTGAATATATTGCCGCAGACGGGGGACTTCCATAATACCGTCGGCCTTATGGGGGCTGTTCTTCCCGTGTTTTCGGCGTGGCTGACGTCGAGCTTGCCACAGCCCTTGTCGCTGTTCATGCCTTCGCGGCTGTTCGTGAAGTATTTGTCGTCGTGTGCGCTGTTCATGCTTAGTGTTGCGGCAAGCTTCATATTTCCGGCTGTGCTGACGTTTTTCGGCGAGTTTTCAATAGTGCATATCCTTGGAGCGTACCTTGGGCTTGTTCTTCTTGGGGTAAGTTACCTGTCGCTTGGCGTGTGCCTCAGGCTGATGATCGGCAGCGCGCCGGCGCTGGGCGTTGTGAGCTTTGTTATTTACGGGTGTCTGTACTTCACCGTGTTTGAGCCAAGGTTTCATTCTTTTGTGAAGGGGTTGCCAAGCCTTGGAGGAGTCGTGTTTTTCGCGTCGTTTTCAGTGTTCTTCCTGGCCGCCGCGGCGCTTAGTATGCAGTGGCAGCGGCGCGGCTTTGTGACGCCGCGTATAATATTGACGGCTCTGGCTTTGGTGATGCTGAATATATTCACAGCCAGATTTCAGTTGTACGCCGACCTCACGCGGGGAAGGATTTTTTCGCTCTCAGAAGAGACGCTGTCCGTCCTTGACGACCTCGAGGCCCCGGTGGAAATATTCGCCGCTTTCCCCCCAGGTTCAGGCGACCCGTATCTTGATATTTCCCGGGAATTGCTGAGGGCTTATGGCCGCCACCCGAACGTACGCGTCAGCTTCACGCTTTTACGCCGCCTGACAAGCGAATTTGGCGATATTACCCCGGGCAGCGTAGTTACGATTGGCGGCGGAGGAAGCGCTCATGGACATGAGGACTCCGTCAAGATAATACCGCCCGAAAAGCTCTTTATCACCAGCTTTAACGAGGAAGAGATGCAGATATATATATCAGGTATAAACGTCGAGGCTGAGCTGACAAATGCCATACTTTACTGCACATCCTGCGAAAACCCTGTGTTGGCGCAGGTTTTCGGAAATAGCGAACAGCCCGTTCCGCAAGGTTTCATTGAGGCGCTGATATCCGCAAATTATGATGTGGAGCGGGTGGAGATCACAGAAAGCGACATTCCGCCGGAGGTGTCGATGCTGTTGATAACGACGCCGGCCGCCGACTGGAGCGAATCAGAAGCCGCAAGGCTTGCCAGATTTCTTGACAATGGCGGAAGCGCGGTGTTCGCGCTGGACGCCGGAAGGCGCGAACCACGGCGCTTAGCCGCAATCCTGGACAGCCTTGGTATAGAGCTCGGCGACAGGCTTGTTGCGGAAACGCAGGACTATCTGCACATGGGCAGCAACGTGGTCGCTGCGACGCGGCCATTTGGCGAGGGGGGGAGCTCTCGCCGGGTGCTCATTCCGAATGCGCGGGCGATATATCACGCGGCCCATGGCCGGGGTATGGATGTTCAAGGCGTCGCCATGACGAGTCCCTTCGCTTTCGAGAAGTCCCACCCCTGGGAGGCGTCCGAAGACAAGCGTCTTGATACATTTGCGCTTGCCGCGCGTGTTGAATCTACAGGAGAGAATCCGTCATCCGCGACACGCGTAGTAGTCCTGGGAAGCTCCAATATATTTGACGAAACAGCGAACGAGCTGTCCGGCGGTGAAAACTACCGTTTCCTGATCGACGCGGTTAACTGGATACAGGGAGTCGAACGGCCGCTGGAGATTCCGCCGGTATCGCTCAGTACGCCAAGGCTGAATTTGGACATATTTAACCGTGGATAGAGTTATTCCATCAATTTGGCAAAATTCTGTTGTAATTTCCGTTCGCTTGATTTATAATGAAATAATTATAGGAACGGTAATAAACGGGTGTCACATGAAATATTTTAGAAATAGTGTGAGAGGTGATTGGCATGATTGTTTACCCGGCAATTGACATCAAGGGCGGCAAGTGCGTTAGGCTTAAACAAGGCAACTTTGGTGAAATAACCGTTTTTAGCGACGAGCCGGCGCTTGTGGCTCAGGATTGGCAGTCAAACGGAGCGTCGTACATCCATGTGGTAGACCTTGACGGAGCAAGGCGCGGTGCGGGCTACAACAACACGGTTATCAAGAAAATTCTCTCCGTTGTCGATATACCGATTCAGACTGGGGGCGGTATCCGTGAAATGAAGGATATCGAGGAAAAATTTGACATGGGTGTAACCCGGGTAGTGCTTGGAACAGCCGCCGCGACATCGCCTGATCTTATCAGGCAAGCCGTGGAAAAGTACGGCGACAGGATTGTGGTCAGTATTGACGCACAAGGAGACAGAGCTGCGATTTATGGCCGCGAGACGCTTTCGAGCAAGCCTGTGCTGGAGTTCTGTGAAGAGGTCAAGGGACTTGGCATAAAAACACTGACTTACACAGACATCCAAAAGGATGGAATGATGCGCGGCCCCAATCTTGAAGCTATTCGGAAAGTTGTGGCTATTGACGGGATTGACGTTATCGCGGCCGGCGGGATATCTTCGCTTTCCGACCTTCGCGAGATGAGGCAAACCGGCGTAGTCGGCGTTATAATCGGCAAGGCTATCTACAACGGAGCTATAAGCCTGAGAGACGCCATCGATATCGTTGAGAAGGAAAATGTGAAAGGAAAATGAAGGAAGAAGAAAATGATCTTACCAGGAGTTTTCCAGAAGATGATTTTGACCTGGAAAGATTCAAAAGAAAAACGCTTGTACAGAAGAGAGAAAAAAAGGCGCGCCGTATAGTCGTCAAGCCTCCGGGCGCTGAATCCGGGGGACAGGCGGAAAAGAAACCGGATGACGCCGGAAAGAGCCTTAGCAAAGCCGGACAAGACCCACGCACAACTCAAGAGCATGGCACTGTCATAGACAACGACTTAATAAAGTGGGACGATACCGAAACTTTTTTTATGAGCGATTTCGACCTGGACGACATACACAAGAAGGCGGTTACAAAAAAGAGGGATAGATTTTGGAAGCGCAACACCAAGCTGTTTTACCTCATTTCGACGCTTATAATGATTGTGCTGTTCGTAATTGCGTTCTTCGCCTTCCATTTTATAATGGATTTTATTACAAATTTTACAGACCTGAGGTGATTGTTTGAGCAACTTCAAGATAATTACGGATAGCGCATCCGACCTGCCTAGTGAGTTTTTGCGGCAGAATGACATCGGTGTAGTTCCGTTCTACATAACAGTTGACGGCAACACGTATCTAAAAGACCAGATCGAAATTACCAGTAAGGAATTCTACACGATACAGCGTGAGCGCAAGCAGTTCTTTAAGACGTCGCTGCCGTCGGTGCAGGACTACGCGGACGAGTTTAATAAGTACGACAAAAATATGGATATACTCTGCTTCTGTCTCAGCTCGAAGCTTTCGGGATCGTCCCAGAGCGCAGTGAACGCCGCCAACATTATTATGGAAGAACACCCGGGCCGCAAGGTGGTCGTAATAGATACCCTCAGCGCGTCGCTGGGCTATGGCTTCAAGATAATGGAGGCCATAAAGTGCCGTGAAAAAGGAATGACGTTCGACCAGACCGTGCAGGCCGTGTCCAAGTACAGAAGCGATGTTTCGCTGGCGGTCGATACGCTGGATTATTTGCAGATGGGCGGACGCATAGGCAAGGCTCAGGCGCTGGCCGGAGGACTGCTGAACATTAAGCCGGTCATAAAGATGGCCGATGGAGCTCTTATGCCTCAGGCCAAGGTGCGGGGGCGCGCGAAAGTCATGTCCAAGCTCTTGGAGATAATGGACGAAGCCTTCGGCGCAAACCCATCCGAGTATTCAGTCGGAGTCATGCACACGGACTGCCCCGAAGACGCAGCGGCTTTTCGCGACCAGGTCGAAGCTAAGTTCGGCATAAAGGGCCAGGTAACGGTAGTGGAGGTTGGACTGGTAATCGGCGTACACGTCGGGCCGCAGGTCTTAGCGATCTCATATCTCAAGAAGAACCCCGAGATTTAGAACAAAATAAAAGCCATCTCATAAGATACAGTATGAAATTACCGTATCCAGGAGGTGGCTTTTTTGGGTCAAGAGCAGGCTGTGATGGGGCTGGTGCAATTTCTAAGCGCGACACCCCAATATCAGGAAGTTAAAAGATCTGTAGACGAATTGAGGAAGAATCCTAAGCTTTTTCAGCGGCTGCTGGACTTTAGGGCGGCGGCGTCCAACGGACAGCTTTCCCAGCAGCAGATGGATAACCTCGGCCGCGAATACCAGCAGATGTCTCAAATTCCGGAACTTATGCGCTATTTTCAGGCAAGCGACAGGTATTCCGAGGTAATTGGAAGCGTCATGAGCGACATACACACCAGGCTGGAGAAGTCGATAGGCTTGTAACCGAACTTACATTAATCTTTGTAGGCGCATTGCTTGTCACCTAAGTTGGACAGGGCGAATATATTATATTAACGAAACTTAGGAAAGAGGTGTGCGTATGTGGTTCAACCCTTGGTTTAGAGGATTCGGATGGGGATTTCCACCTTTCGGCGGCGGCTTTGGTTCTCCTTTCAATAACTGGGGATTCAGGGGCTGGGGATTTAGAAGATGGTGGTGGTAATTCTATAGAAGGACATACTAATGACATAAAACAAAAGCCCGCAAATCTGCGGGTTTTTGCTATTTTATTTATTGACTTGATTCCAGGCGGCCTCACCGATAATCGGGATTTTGTAGGTATCGCCGCAATACGCTTTGTAGATAAGGTACAGCCACACCGCGATGCAAATGCTTGATACCGCGAAGTTCACCAGTGGCCCGATAAGCCATATCCAGCCCAAAAGCCCCGTCACAATCGACGTCGCGACCAGCAGCAGCAGGAAGAATACGGTGGACTGCATGGCGTGAAAGCGCACGGTCTTGTTCTCGCGCTCAAATATCAGTATAAGTATGCCGCTTACAAATATGCCGGCGTATGCAAGCATCGACGCGTGTTTTTCGCTTAGGCCCAAAACACTTTTTCCAGGCATCGAATATCACCCCTTTAATATTATATACGGCGGCCGCGCTACTATGTCTGCAATACATGTTAATTTTCTTGCAGCATCCAATGTTTTCTGTTGTTACGCAGTTGCCGGACTTTCTCCGACTCAAGAAAGCTCTCGTCCAATGATATGAGGATACAACTGTTACACATGCCAAGTGGGTCGATACTTATTTCACTTAGCCGGCACTTTAATTCCTTGTTGTAAATGCAGTAACCGAATTGACATTTCATGAAAATCACCCTTTCATTCAATATATTTTCGTCAAGCATAATTTTATCATGAAAGTAGCGCGAAGTAGGGTCTAAAGATGAACATACGTCGAAAAAATATTATTTTACAGGTCGTATTGCTGCACAATCCAAAAAATGAAAATATGACCACCGGATGAACATGGTGGTCATATTTTGGCTGTCGATTATATGTCCAGCGTGAGGCCAAGCAACGGCGTGTGCTGCTGAGCGCCGTAGACATCTGCTTCGCCAAGGTCACCGGAGCAGATCGGGCGTTTGATTGTGATCTTGATGGCCTTGGCGGGGGTGAAGTGGATTATGCAGATTACGTCGTCTACGCTGATGGAATATAGGGCGGCGAAGCGCTCGGCGCTGAAGAAGCCGGAGTCCGCGACTTTTTGGTAGGTTTCGAAATCCTTGAATATTATGTCGAAGGTGAGTTCGTAGGGGCCTGAGTTTTTTGAGCGTATTACGTCGGAGATGTCGAACAGTTTCACCGTCATACCAATTCCCCCTTGTCAAGCGTAGTCAGAGTGATCGGGAAGCACTCCAGCGGGTCGGAGACCTCCATGAGGTGATAGAGGCTGAATGTGAACGCCTCGCCGACCTTGAAGTCGGACGGCGAGAACGGAAAGGCCAAGTTGCCCGCCGTTGACTTGCGCCCGGAGTATCCGAAGTGCAGCATTCCCGAGCGCGCGAAGGCGCAGATGGTGTTTGCGGCTTCCTGCGTTTCGGCCACGGCTTCTATTACGATGCCGAGTTCGGTGGGCGTTTGTGAGGGCATACCGCTGAACATTGACATTACGCCGTTTTTGCCGTAGAGCTTGAAGTCCAGGAAGTACTTGCCGATATTTTGGCGCTCGAAGTTGGAGGCGCAACGCTTCTTGATTTCTTCGACGATTGTGTCAACCTGCTCTATGAAGATGGGGTCGCTGGCCGCTGCGATGCTTACGGTACGGTAGCCCACGCGCTTTACGCCCTCCAGCTTGATGAAGTGGCCGTCGGACGGCACAAATTTGCTGCCGCGGACGACGACTGTGTTGTCGCTTTCCTGCTCGAAGGTCGTCGCGGTAAGGTCAAGCGCGCCGCCGGGGCCGGGAAGTACGTAGGGGTCGGTCTTTTCGTACAGGGTGTGCGCGGCTACAGAGAGCGTGGTACACTTGCGCTGCGTGGACAATGGCTCCAGTCGGAAGTAGTCCTCCCCAAGATACCCGAACAGGCAGTCGCTGCCGGAGCCCGGCGTACAAGCAAGCGCCGCGCACTCCAGTATCTTGCCGAGGTGTATGGCAAGGCCCTTGTCATAGCCCTTCTGTACGCCAAGGGCGGCAAATACCGCCGGGTCGTAGGCGCGTCCCGCCAGTATCACCTGGGCGCCCATTTCCAGCGCTTTCAAAAACGGCTCGAAGCCCATCTGCCCCACGATCCTGACGGATTCTTTAATCGCATCTTCGGTGGCGTCGGGCGCGGGGTGGAGCGGAGTTATCTTGCCGTCGCGGAACTTTTGCAAAACAACGTCCTTCGAGACCTCGGCGCCTATTATTGCAAGTTTGAACGTATAGCCTTTTTCGCGGGAGATTTCCTTTACTATGTCCACGTTCCAGTCGAGGTGCGCGTCCGCGCCGCTTCCTCCGCATGTTCCCACAATCAGCGGAACCCCAAGCTCCATAGACGCCTCGAACATGAACTCGAGGTCGCGCTTGACCCCGGCGCGCGCCGTAAAGGATATTCCCGCTCCCAGGTAGTATGGCCCGGGGTCTGTCGAGCCCGCGTCTACCGCTATTACATGAGGTTTGCGCGCCACACCCTCACGGAAAGACTCCTCGGGAAACCCGTAGCCAAGGATAGCCGTTGTTGATAATATTCGCAACTCTTCCATATAAGTTCCCATTCCTTTGACAAGAGTACTTAGAACCTGTCTACCATCTTTACGCCATTGTCTTGGCGGCCAGACTCCACCCCACGAAGCCAAAATCGGGCTTCGCGGGGCCCCCGGTTCGTCGTCAATTCCTTGCGTACCAACTCAGGTACGCGGCGTCATCTCCTCCTAGAATGGCGAAAAACTGGGCTCATCAATCCAACGGCATAAAGATGGTAAACAGGTTCTTACACAACAATACGCTAATATCATATCACGTAACATGTTTTTTTTCAACAGGTTGTAGTTTATTTGGGAGACTGTACAGTATTTGGGTCAATATTTCCCAATAAATGTATATTTTATGAGATGTAATTTATTCTGGAATTTTGTTGACAAAAGCGGATTTATGTGTTAATATGTAATACAGTGCTGTTTAAGTACAGTGCTACAATATGAGCGCAAATGAAGGGGGAAGTTTTAATGGTAGCATCAGGTTTTGTAAGAAAGTTGGACGAGCTCGGTAGGATTGTCTTACCGATAGAAATCCGCAAAACGTTTCAAATCAGGGAACGGGATCCACTAGAAATTTTTGTCGACAACGACAAAATCATTTTGAAAAAATACGAGCCGGGCGACATTTTTACAGGCGAACTTGATAACCTTGTCGAATATAAGGGAAGAAAGTTTTCGCGGTCTACAATTGAAGACCTGGCTAGGCACGCCGGATACGACGTCTCGAAAAGGTTGGAATAAACCAGATTTTGTGACTGAAAATCAAATTATAACATAAGAACCTGTGTTCATAGGTGGGGATGGCGGATTGGCGAGGCGATTTTTCGCCAATCTAGGAGGTGACGACGCCCGGGGTCCCCGCAAAGCCCGGTTTTGGCTTTGTGGGGTGGACTGAGCGTACCCGCAGTGGTACGCAAGGATGCTGTGTGC